>JAJRXB010000072.1 GCA_024276515.1 Chloroflexota bacterium | reverse complement strand
GGACTCCACGGATTACACGGATTTGCGGCTGTGGCCGGCCTCCTAGCCCCGCTATGGCCGGTCTCCGACCGCGCCACCGCCCCGCTATGGCCGGTCTCCGACCGCGCCACACTGCGCTGACACGGACTCCACGGATTACACGGATTGCACGGACTGCACGGATTTGCGGCTGTGGCCGGCCTCCTAGCCCCGCTATGGCCGGTCTCCGACCGCGTCATCTCCGCGCCACACCCCCTACTCAAAATCTCGCGCCACGTTGCGCAGACTCACGTAGGCCACCCCCATCGCCAGCCCCGCCAGGGCCAGGGCCTCGGGCCAGAGGGTGGTCAGGTCGGCCCCTTTGAGCATAATCGCGCGCAGAATGATCAAATAGTGGCGGATGGGGGAAAAGATGGAGACCACCTTCAGTCCTATCGGCATATTCTCTATCGGCACCAGGTAGCCGGACAACATCACCTCGGTGATCGCCATCAGGAATACGAACAACACAGCTTGCTGCTGCGTGCGCGAGATGGCCGAAATCATCATCCCCCAACTGACCTCGGCCGAGATGAAAAGGGTCGTGAGCAAAAAGAGAAGCTCCCAGGAGCCGGCCATCGGCACGCGATACACCCCGACGACGATGAGAAGCATGCCGGCAAAGTTGATCAGGCCGATGATGGCCGAAGGGATGGCCTTGCCGGTCAGCAACTCGAAGCGCCGCAGGGGGGTGACGATGAGTTGCTCCAGAGTGCCCAACTCGCGCTCGCGGGCCAATCCCAGCGCGGCGACGACCAGCGTCACCTGATAGACGATAAAGGCGAGTTGGGCGGGAATGACGTATCTGCGTTGGTCGAGGGACGGGTTGAAGCGGATCACGGGCCGCACTTCCAGCGACGGCACGGGGCCCAGAGAGGCCGAAGCCCCCGAGGGGTTGACCAGCAGACGATGCAGGTAGCTGCGGATGGCTCCCTCGGCCGTGCGCAGTCCCACGTTCCCGGCGACGCTGTTGGAGCCGTCGGTGACGATTTGGATGTCGGGTGAGGCGCTGGGGTCAAAGAGGTCTCGCTCAAAGCCGGGGGGGATGACCACGGCCAGCATCGCCTGACCGGCGTCAACCAGCCGCTTAACTTCGTCTGCGTTGGCGGGAAAGTAGTAAAGGGACAGTTCCTCGGTGTTGTCGAGGGCCTGCGCCAGCCCCCGACTGGCGCGGCTGTTGTCCTGATCGAGGACTGCCGTCGGCATGTTGACGACGCCACTGCCCGTCGCCTGAGCTACCAGCATCAATTGCATCACCGGAAAGGTGAACAGGAATGCGAGCAATATCCGGTCCCGGCTGAACTGGATGAATTCTTTGATGATGGTGTGCCAGATGCGAGTCAACACAGAATACCTGCTCCTACGCCAGTTTCTTCTTGAAGAGCGCCAGGCTGAGGGTCAGGGCTGCCAGCCCCATCCCCAGCAAGGTCAGACTCGGCCTCAGCAAACACGAAAGCCCCACCCCCTTCAGAAAGATACCCCGGGTGATGATGATGTAGTGAGTGGCCGGCAGGGCCAGCGAAGTCAGCACCGAGCGCAACGATTCGCGGTTGATGGGGTCAATCAGACCCGCCAGGAAGAAATTGGGGACAAAAAAGGACATCAGCACGATGAGCATGGCCGTCTGCTGGTTGGAGATCCAGATGGAGATGACCAGGCTGAGTCCCATACTGGCCAGAAAGTAATCAACGGTCAAGGCAATCAAGAGCAGCATGTCGCCCCGGAAGGGGACTCGAAACCAGGCCACGGCCACCAGCCAGGCGAGCAAAACGCTGCTGATCCCCGTCAGCATGTAGGCGCCCATTTTGCCCAGCAGATACTCTATCCCCCGGATCGGCGTGACCATCAGTCCCTCAAAGGTGCCGAGTTCCTTCTCGCGGGTCAGGGCCAGACTCAACGCCAGGGCCGGCAGCACCATCACGATGGCCAGCAGGCCAGGGACCATGCTGACCAGCGATTTGAGGGTGGCGTTGTACCAGGCGCGGCTGCGCAGATCGAAGGGGGGAGCAAGGGAACGTGACACCGGTTGGATTTCGGCGGCAACGGCGCTGGAGGCCGCCGAGACCATGCTCAGCGCCTGGCTGGCGGTCAAGGAGTTGCTGCCGTCAACGATGGCCTGCACCCGGGCCGGACGACCGGCCTGGATGGCTTCGCCAAAACCGGGAGGGATGACCAGCGCTGCGTCCACCGTCCCCTCTACCAGCAGCCGGTCAATCGTGTCGTAGTCATCGGCAAAGGCGACCACGGAGAGCGTGTCACCGCTGGACAGACCGGCTACGTAGTCCCTCGCGGTTTGGCTTCTGTCCAGGTCCATCACCGCCAGGTCGGCGTGGTCCACGTCGAAAGAAAAGAGGTAGGCCAGCGTAAAGAGCATAAAGGCCGGCGACACCGTCACCAAAAAGAGGGTGCGCGTGTCGCGGGTGATGTGGCGCAACTCTTTCAGCACCACGGCCAGGGTTCTGCGAAGTGACATAGACAGGCCCAATCTATCAAGGTCGGATAAGCCTTGCGGGGTTATTTACTCAGGCGTAAGACTTCGGAAGTCTCAAGGGCATTTCTATCCAGCAGCCTTTGACGCGATTTCGAGCTTGTTTTGCCTGCGAAATGCTCAACGGGAGACTTCCGAAGTCTGAACGGTAGCAGGTCTGAGTAGTAACGCCTTGCGAAGGCTTCTTTTCTGAAGTGTGCCAGGAATTGTAACACAGAGCGCAACGACCGCCAAAAATGGAGGCGAGTCCGGCTCCTTTGGGTCAGGTGACAGTCACTTTTAGAAGTGACTGTCACCTGACCTATCCGAACGCATCCAGGCTTCTTCACCGTTGACATTTCTCTCGGCTTGTGTTAGTTTTATACCACCATCGGTGGCTACTTCGACAATGTTATGTTTTGTCATTGCGAGTAGTCCCACTCATTGTTCTTTTCCAGATGACCCCATCACGTCGGTGGTGGTTAAACTGTAAGTGACGGGGGGATGTCATTGCGAGCGAAGCGACGCAATCTCCGGCCTGCAATGCGGGGATTGCTTCGTCCGTTTCACTCCCTCGCAATGACACATCGCTTACTTTTCTACCACTACCATCACATCATCGGAGAGGTCTCACCGTGAGTATTTCTGCTTCTGTCCCGGCTATTCCCATCTCCACACCTTCTCCATTGCACCCCGACCAGCCTGAACCACAGGTTGTCTACGGGCTTTGCGGTGTTTGTCCGGCGGGCTGTGGGGTGCGAATCACCCTGACGGGTGACCGTATCAACCGCATTGCCCCGTGGAAGGGCCACCCGCGAGGTATCTGCTGCCCACGGGGTGCCCACGCTCCCGAAATTGTGTATTCCCCCGACAGATTGCTCTACCCACTCAAGCGCGTCGGGCCTCGCGGGGCCGGCGAATTCCAGCGCGTGAGCTGGGACGAAGCCCTCGACACCATCGCCGACCGGCTCAAGCGCGTCGCCGCGCAACACGGCCCGCAGGCGGTCTGCACGTACACCGGACGCGGCACCTTTGAACGCTCGCTGTGCGATTTGCTCACGCCGGCCGGCGTGCGCGAATCTTCCGCCTGGAATTTGCTGTTTCCCTTCGGTTCGCCCAACACCACCGGCGTGGGCGCCATCTGCTACGTGGCCCACGGCGTCATCGCCCCCGTGACGACCTTCGGCGTGTGGGACATCGACACCTTCGCCGACATCGAGCGTTCGGACCTGATCGTCGTCTGGGGCGACAACCCGATCACCGACTCGCCGCCCATCAACCTGATCCGAATCAGGAACGCCCAGAGACGGGGCGCGGAGGTCATCGTCATTGACCCCCGGCGCAGCGAGACGGCCCGGGCCACCAAAGCTCGCTGGCTGGGGATTCGACCCGGCACCGACGGTGCGCTGGCACTGGGTATGATTCGGGTTGTGATCGAAGAGGGGCTATACGACCGGGAATTTGTGGAAAAGTGGACGGTGGGCTTTGAGCAGTTGAAAGAGTACGTCGCCCAATTCACGCCTGAGCGGGTGGAGGGAATCACCTTCGTGCCGGCCGACGAGATTCGGCGCACGGCTCGGGCCATCGCGGAAGCCCAGGGGGCGGCCCTGGTCAGCTACACCGGCCTGGAATACACCAACAGCGGCACGCAGAATATCCGCGCCGTGCTGATCTTGTGGGCTCTCACCGGCAATCTGGACGTGCCGGGCGGCAAGGTGATCAAAATGCCCGATAGCGGGTTCCGGGTGAACCAAAGCGTGCGCCTGGAACCGCCGACCGGGGTTGATCCCATCGGCAAGGACAAGTACCCACTCTACCACCTGTATCGCAAAGAAGCGCACGCGATGGAGTTGCCCAACGCGATTTTGCACAACGACCCATACCCACTGCGGGCCATGCTCATCGTGGGTTCCTCCATCATCACCAGCCTGCCCAACCCCAACCTGTGGCGACAGAGCTTTGCCGCCCTCGATTTTTTGGTCGTCGTCGACCGCTTTTTGACCGCCGACGCCACGTACGCCGACGTCGTTCTGCCGGCGACGACGATGTTCGAAATCGAATCGTACATGGTCTACGGCCGGACCGTGCAACTGCGCCGGCGGGTGGTCGAACCGTTGGGCGAGGCGCGGAGCGACTGGGACATCGCCACCGCCATCGCCGACCGGCTGGGCTATGGGCATCTCTATCCCCGCTCCAGCGAAGAGATGCTGCGCCGGGCTTTGGATGGCACGGGGCTGGACCTGGAAACCCTGCGCCGTCACCCGGAGGGGGTAAAATTGTCGGCCCCGGAGAAGCGCTACCGCAAGTGGGAGCTGGGCCTGCTGCGCCGGGACGGAAAGCCCGGCTTTGAGACCCCCTCGGGCAAGTTCGAGATCGCTTCAAGCGTGCTGGAAAGGTACGGTTACGACCCTCTGCCCGTATACGTCGAGCCACAGGAGGGGCCGATCTCCACGCCGGAACTGGCCAAAGAGTTCCCGCTGGTTTTCAACTCGGGGGCCAGAATTCAGTCTGATTTCCGCTCGCAGCATCACAACATCCCTGGCCTGCTGAAGTTGCAGCCACGCCCGCTGGTGACGCTCCACCCGCGGGATGCCGTGCCGCGCGGAATTCAAACCGGCGATGAGGTGTTCGTCGTCACGCCTCGGGGAAAAGTGCGCTACACCGCGTGGGTTACAGAAGACATCGTGCCCGGCGTGATCGAGGCCAACGCGGGCGGGGGGAGTCCCATCGCCAGCCAGCCGTGGCGAGAGTGCAACGTCAACGAACTGACCGACCCCGACAACCGGGACCCAATTTCGGGCTTTCCGGTGTACAAGGCCCTTCTCTGCGATGTGATCAAGTAGGGGTGAGGCATTCCGACCCGAGCCTTTCGCTATGAAGTCCTTCGGTCCGTTAGAGTGCGTTTTGAAAGTCGCAATCTACGCACTGGTAGTAACGACTTCAGTCGTTTTAGGCTTCATAATGCAAGCGATCAACGACTAAAGTCGTTACTACGAGCACTTTTAAAACACGCTCTTAAAGGAGCCCGGCTTGGCGAACCCGATGTTGGGGATGCCTCGCCGGTGGTGGTTAAACTGTAAGTGACGGGGGGATGTCATTGCGAGCGAAGCGACGCAATCTCCGGCCTGCAATACGGGGATTGCTTCGTCCGTTTCACTCCCTCGCAATGACATATCACTTACTTTTCTACCACTACCGCCTCGCCCTTACCGAAGTTCACGCTCTTTCCATAGATCCGGCATACACCCCACTACTTCGAGCGTGGTACTGGGCGGTTACCACCTCGCTGGGGCCCAATGCCTTCAACTCCCCGTCTGCCAGCCAGACGGCCCGGTTGCAAAGCCGTTTGACTTCTCCGAGGTCGTGGGAGACCAGGACAATGGTGAGTCCCTGCTGTTGCAACTCCTCAATCTTGCGGAAGCACTTGGCCTGAAACGCCTCGTCGCCGACGGCCAGCACCTCGTCCACCAGCAATATCTCCGGGTCCACGTGGATGGCTACCGCGAAGCCCAACCTCATGTGCATCCCCGACGAATAGCTGCGCACCGGCATATCGATGAACTGCCCCAGGTCGGCGAAGGCCACAATATCGTCGAACTTGCGCTTCATCTCGCGACGGCCCAGCCCCAGGATGGAACCATTCAAATAGATATTCTCGCGCCCGGTGAGGTCGGGGTGAAAGCCGGCGCCCAACTCCAGCAAAGCCGATAGCCGCCCAGAGACGGTGATCCGGCCGGTGGTGGGCTCGATGATGCGGCTGATGAGTTTCAGCACCGTGCTCTTGCCAGAGCCGTTGGTCCCGATGATCCCCAACGTCTCTCCCTGCTGAACGGCAAAGCTGACATCTCGCAGCGCCCAAAATGGCTCGCGCCTGTTGCGATTGGCGCGCAGGAGGTTCACGAAAGTCTCTTGAAATGAATACACGCGCCTGTGGCGCAAAAAAAAGCACTTTGAGACATTCTCAAATTGTATCGCGGCTGTCACTGGTCGCTGCCTCGCTGACGTTCCGGTTCTCTTCTTGTAAGCGTTCGCCCCCTCCCCCTACGAGGGGGAGGGTTGGGGTAGGGGTGGAGGGGACGCCGGAGAAACTACCTACATCCGGGACAGAATCTCTCTCCGGGCGAGATTCCACCCTCCCCCGGCCCCTCCCTGTCAGGGAGGGGTGAACGCTTACCTCTTCTTCTCTGGGCTGCGGGTGCGTCCCAGGCCTTAGGTAGAGGCAAGGCACGCCTTGCCCCTACCGTAGTAACGACTTGAGTCGTTACTTGCTTGCATTATGAGCCCAAAAACGACTCAAGTCGTTGCTACGGGCGTTTTTAAAACACCTCTCAGGTGCCTTTGAACAACAGAATGACCCCGATGGTTTTCAGCAGGATGGATAAGTCGAGCATCACCGAGCGATTTTTGATGTAGTATAGGTCGTATTCCAACTTGACCAACGCATCTTCAATTGTACTGCCATAACGATATTTCACCTGAGCCCAGCCAGTCAGTCCAGGCTTTACCGCCAGCCGTGCCCGGTAAAAGGGGATCTCTTGTTCCAGCTCGGCGATGAACTCAGGACGCTCCGGGCGGGGACCGATCAGGTGAATGTCTCCCCGCAAGATATTTATGATTTGGGGTAGCTCGTCCAGCCGGGTGACCCGCATAAACCTGCCCATCCTGGTGACTCGTGGGTCGTCCAGGGCGGCCCATTGGGGCCCCGTTTCCCGCTCGGCGTCGGCCACCATCGAGCGAAACTTGAATAGCTCGAAAGGAACGCCCCCTCGTCCCAGACGGACCTGGCGGTAGAATATTGGCCCCGGCGAATCGAGCTTGATCAGCAAAGCCAGGATAGGCCCTACGAGCAGCAGCAACGCGCCACCGATCAGGCCAAAACCCCAATCGAGCAGGCTCACAAACAAGCGGTAGGCCAGGGGGGACTGTCCCCCCTCCACCGCGCTGGGCAACAACCAATCATTGCGCACGTGTTCCACCGGCAAACGCCCGGTCAGCGCTTCGTACAGAGTCATCATACGAATGACCGGGATGCCGGCCGCCTGGCAATCCAGCAAAGCCTGAAACAGGTTAGCCCGCACCTGACCACTGATCGCCACGACCACGCCATCAACTTTGCGCTGCCGCACCAGATTCGGCAGGTCGGCAGTGGTCCCCAACACGGGGAGGTCATCGGTGTTCTCTTGCGCTCTGGCTGGATCGTCGTCGACGAACCCCACCAGCGAGTAATCCTGACTGGCGTAGGTCCGCACCGCATCGGCGATGGTTCTCCCGGCCCAGCCGGCCCCCACAATCACCAATCGCTGCCGGAATACCGATCGAGTTATGAACGAGGCGTATGCCCATCTCAATAGCAACACCGCGGGAATAGAGATAACCAGGTAGTAAAGGAAGAAGAGTCGTGGCAGCACATCGCGCGGCGACAGGAAGAAAACAACCAGGTACAACACCAGTTGTCCCCCGCCGACGCCGCCTACTCGTTGCGCCATTTCTGGCAACCGTCCCGCCATCGCCACGTCATACAGGTCGGCGGCCCAGGCCAAAACCAGCCACAAGGTGGTAAGTGCCACGAACCACTCAATCTGGGTCACCAAAAAGGAACGGTCAAATGGGATTCGCCCGCGCCAGGCCCAGATTCTCAAGGCGACCAGCACCGACAGATTGACGATGATTATGTCGCCGATCACCAGCAAGGCACGTCGTTCGGGCAGGGCAATCGCAAACCGGCGATCAACTAGCCACTGTTTGATTTTATGGGTGAAAGCAGGCAACGAGACAGACATTGCAGTTATTGCACCCTTCCACAGGCTACAAGCCTTTAAGCACTTGTCCATCAATAACTTCGCACTTTAGAGCGCAGATCAGGCGCAAAACGGCTCCTAAACTCCAAAGTTATTTTTGGACAAGTACATAAGAAGATCGCTTGCCATCACATAGCCTGTTCCACTGCCGACAGAAACCGTTCCGCGATCCCGTCCCACGAATACATTTGTCGCACCTTCTCGTATCCCCGCGCCGGGAGGTGCTGATAGGCGTCGGGCGAGTGGATGAGTTCGTGGATCACCTGGCTGAGCTCATCCGCCGTGTCGGCGAAGAGGACGTAATCGTGGGCGATTCGCATCACCTCGCTCGTGCGAGTGCTGACAATCGGCTTGCGCAGAGATGCGTATTCAAACAACTTCAGGGGACAGGAGCCATCGGCCACCGGACCGCGCCTGAACGGGATCAGACAAACGTCCATAGCTGCGACGTAATCCAGCCCGATTGAATGGGAAACCGGGCCGGGCAAAACGACGTTGTTTAACCCCATCTGCCGGGCGCGGCGGCGAACATCCTCCAGGTCGCGCCCACCACCGACCAAAAGAAAAGTGACCTCGGGCAGGCGACCGGCCACCTCAAGAACCGGGCGCATATCCACAAAGTATTCAAAGGCCCCCAAATAGCCTACGATGGGGCCTTTGAATTTCTGGCGCAGAGCAGCGCCGTCGGCGGCGGCCACCTCGTCCAGGCTGACACCGTTTGGAATCAAGGTCGTGGCCAGGTCCAGTCGCTCCTGCAACGTCTCCGAGGCGACGGTCACCAGGTCACAGGCGGCGGCCAGTTTCTTCTGCCAGGTTTCTGCAACCCAGTACACCGCCGATCCAAAAGGCCCTCCGACCTCTTGTGCCAACATCGCCGCCAGGTCGTCGGCGATGTCGAAGATTCTCAGGCAGGGAGCATCAGACGCCAATACGTGCTGCGGTAAATTATAGGTCAGCAACACGTCAATGTGCTGCTGGCGGAT
Source organism: Chloroflexota bacterium (assembly GCA_024276515.1). Classification (GTDB taxonomy): domain Bacteria; phylum Chloroflexota; class Anaerolineae; order 4572-78; family NAK82; genus JAJRXB01. The sequence continues at coordinate 5,004 of JAJRXB010000072.1, read as the reverse complement.
GATCTCTCGCACCGGCTCCCGGCAGGCCAGAGTATAAAGTCCCTTCTTCACCAGCTTTTCCAATGGAAAGCGACGCCGCCATAACCCCGGCGATACGGCAACCTCGCTTAAGCTCAGGCCATCTTGCTCTGTGGTCTCCACCTCGGCGTAGTTGGTCTCCGCCAGGCTGAGTGGAGGGGGCTGCAAGACAAAAACCTCGTGGCCGCGACGGCACAAGGCAGTGAGCAACTGATGGTAGCGGCTCCAGTTGGCCGAGTGCCAACGGGCCATATATGGGAAAAGGAACTTCATCGTCTCTCAATCGTCCCGGCGCACGCTGAGCCAGGGGGTGGCCGAGACCAGCGATAGCGTCAGGCTCCAAAGCCACACGGCCAGATAAAGAGGGGCCACCGCCAGGGCGCGCGCATAACGACCCGGCATTTCTACCAGTCTCAAACCTAACGGATAATACACCAAATCGGCGGATAGGGCCAATCCAGCCAGGGTCGCTGTTGTCCAATGCAAAACGGCCGGCTTTATGGGTAGAAGCAGGGATGAAGCAAACCATAGACTTTTGAGAAGCAGCACCAGGGTTTTGGGCTTGAGCAGGGTGGCAAAGACTAGCGAGACGTCCCCAGGCCGCCCACTGAGCAACAGGCGTAGCACCAGCCGACCGTGTCGCTGCAGCACCTCTCGCCCTCCCTGGAGCCAGCGCGCCCGCTGGATGGCCACGCCGCGCGCGCCCCCGGGTTTGGGGTCACCCACCACGGCGCCAGGGAGGAAGCGCACTTGCTTTCCCTGTGCTGCCAGCAGCAGCGACATTTCCACGTCTTCTACTTTTGTCTGCAAATGGGGCAACAAGGCCCCCAGCACTTCACGGCGGAAGACCATGCCGGTGCCACGCAACGGAACCGGCCAGCCCAGGCGGGCACGGGCCACGTCGTCGATCTGCTGCGACAGAAGCTCGGAGTAGGCCGCCAGGTCGGCGGAGGGCGAGCCACCGCTCAAGGGTTGCACGAAGCCCTGCACCACGTCGGCGCCCCGGGCCAGGGCAGCCATCGCGTGGCGGGCGAAGTCTTCGTCCACGATGGAGTCGGCGTCGAAGATGGCGATGGCGTCGTAATCGCTCAGCGTTTCGGCAGCGGTGGCCAGAAACCAGCGCAAGGCAGCCCCCTTGCCCCGCTCGTCCGGCCGGTGACGCTCCCACACCCGCGCCCCGGCCCGGCGGGCGACGGCCGCCGTGTCGTCGGTGCAATTGTCGGCGACGACGAAGAGGGCGTCCGGCGGCGTCTGTGCTCGCAGCCGGGCCACCGTGTCGCCGATGATCGCCCCCTCGTCGTGGGCCGGGATGACGACCGCCAACGGACTCGCCGTCGGCGGCGCGGGAGGATCACGTTGCGTGGCCGGAGTTCGCCAACTGACCACCACAAACCAGGCCCGTAGAAGGGAGTCCAGAAGCAGAAGTGCGAGCAGCGGGCTGGCAATCGCCAGTAATAGTAACATGAGCCGGGTAGAAGCCATGCCTGATCACTTTTTACGCCAGGCCAAGCTCATCGGCCACCCAGCCAATGCCCAGGGCCTCCAGTTTGGGCCGGGTGGGGTAGCCGGTCTCCACGTCCCAGCCACACATGGCATAATAGGTGTCAACCGCCCGCCGCCACTCATCGCGGTCCAGCACGTAGCCGTCGGTTTTGCCTCCCTTCAGGGGACGGTCGAAGAATTTTTTAGGCAGCGTGTCGGCTTCGCGCCCGATCCCCTCACGAGCGTTGAAAGCGCGCAGCATGTTCAACCGACGCTCACCGACTTGCATCAATTCGTACAGGCTCACGTTCCAGCCGGTCACAGCCTGGGCCGCCTTCACCAGTTGGTCCGGGCCGTAGAGTTGCCACGCCGACCCAAAGACGAACTGACACACGTTGATGCTGTCCATGGCGCTGTATAGATGTTGGGTGATCATCGCGTAGCGCACCATCTCGGCGTTGAGGGCCAGTTTGGGCTGGGGATCGTGCAGGCCGAGCTGGGCCATCCGTTCCGGGTAAAAGCGGTAGCTGGGGTCGTGCTCGTGCGATTGATGGTCGGCGCCGAAGGGGTTGACGGCATAAATGACGGCCAGGGTGCGTTTGGTGTGCGGCATATGAGCCGGCGTTTCCTGGTTCTTGCTGGTGATGAGGTATTCGTCGGTTCCTCGCCCAATTTTGGCGGCGGCGCGGGCGGAGCCTTCGGCCAGGACGTCGCCGAAGCCTTCGCGTTTGGCGATCATCTCCGTCATTTTGACCATCGCCTCGGCGTTGCCGTAGCGCAGTTCGATGCCGCCGGTGTCCTCGACGGTGATGAGTTCCTCTTCAAAGCACTCCATCGCCCAGGCAATGGTCGCCCCGCAGGAGATGGTGTCCATTCCGTATTTATTGCAAATCTCGTTGGCTTTGGCGATGGCCGGCAGGTCGCTGACGCCACAATAGTTGCCAAAGGTGGAGGTCGTTTCGTACTCCGGTCCGCCGTATTTGGGGTCTACCTGGTATGGTCCTTCTTTGATTTCTACCACCCGCTTGCAGCGGATGGTGCAGCCGTAGCAGGTGTCGCGCCCGTAGCGGTCTTGCTTGCCCTGGTCGGCGCCGCGCAGGATGGTGTCGTACATGGTGGTGCCGTCAATCGCCTCCCAGCGGTCGAAGACGCCGCTGGTGAAGTTGTAGGTGGGCAGGCCGCCCGCCCGTTGCTGAGCGCCGGTCGTCTCGGCGGTGCCGTATTTGCCCAACCCGGCCACGTCGGACTCGGGGAAATGGGTCGCGCCCCACCGGGCCAGTTCGCTCAGCGCGGCCTTATCGGCCACGGTCGGCTTGTGAGTGCCACGCACGACCACCGCTTTGAGGTTCTTGGAACCCATCACAGCGCCCATGCCGGTACGCCCGTTGGCCCGGTTGCTCTTGTTGATGATCGCTGCAAAGCGCACACCCTTTTCGCCGGCCGGTCCCACCTGGAGCACTTCGATCTTGTCGTCGCCCAACTCCTCCCGGAGGGTCGCCTCCACTTCGCCGGTGACGCGGCCCCAAAGGTGGCCGGCGTCGCGCAGTTCGGCCCGACCATCGTGAATCCACAGGTAAACCGGCTTTTCGGCCCTGCCCTTGACGATGATGCCATCGAAGCCGGCGAACTTCATCTCGGCCGGGAAGAAGCCGCCGCACTGCGAGTCGCCGATGCCGCCGGTCAGGGGCGATTTGGCCACGGCGGTCATCCGGCTCTGACCGGAGATGGGCGTGCCGGTCATCACACTCAAACACAGGGCCAGGATGTTGTCTGGCCCCAGGGGGTCAACCCCGGCCGGCATTTCTTTGAGGAGGTAATACACTCCCATCGCGCTGCCGCCCATGTATTTGCGATAGAACTTCTCTTCCGGCTCCTCGATGGTGAGCTCGCCGGTGGTCAGGTTTACGTGCAAAATTTTTCCGTTGTATCCGTGTGGCATAGAGAGTTCTCCTTAAAGAATGTGTTGTGCGTTGCGTGTTGCGTGTTGCGTGTTGTGTGTTGCGTGTTGCGTGTTGCGTGTTGCGTATTGCGTTTGACGCTTGACGTTTCACGTTTCACATCCTCCTCCGATGATGGTGTAGATTGAGACTTCGTCCCCGTCCTTGAGAACGTAGGTTTCGTCTGGTTCATGGCCGTCGTTCAGCGCGACAATCACCCGCCGCTTGATGTCTAAATGGGCCAGCAGGTCGCCGACGGTGGCACCGTCGTCCAGGCTGACCGTGGTCCGCCCTTTGGCTTCGGGCGGGAGTTGGTCGCGCAGAATGCCGTGCATATGGACGCTAACCTGCAACTGGTCACCTCACCTGGACTTTGGCCATTTTGAATTGGGTGTGTTTCATTTCAGTTGAAGCCGCCCCTGGCGCGGTCGGGAGACTGGCCAGAGCAAGCAGAGCCGCCCCTGGCGCGGTCGGGAGACCGGCCAGAGCAAGCAGAGCCGCCCCTGGCGCGGTCGGGAGACCGGCCAGAGCAAGCAGACCTTACGGCTGGGGCCGGTCTCCTGACCGCGCCCTAACTCAGAAACACACCCTTTTGAATTAACTGGGATCAACGCCCACCAATCAAGATCAAAATCGCCAACACGACCAGGGTCACACATCCAAAACCCAGTATATTTCTCAGGCCAGCCAAACACCCACGCGGTGGCGCTGCTGCTGGTGGTGCCGCTGTCGCTATCTGCCGTTGAACCAGGGTCAATTGCTCTTGTGCCCGCGGGTAGAAAGGGTCTTCGTCCAGAGCCATCTCGTAGTAGCGTCTGGCTTCCCACAAGTCACCCATCACCAGCGCCTGGGTTGCCCGCGAGAAATATTGCGCTGCCAGCGACGGCCTGCCCTCCGCGCCCGATAGCCGCGCCTCAATCTGGGCTATGCGAGTCTCTTCGTCGGCAATCTCGTTGATGAGGCGTACCGGCACGTCGATGCCATACTTGGCCTGCTGCGCCTGCAATGCAGCCAGGTTGCGCCGACGGCGGGCCAGTTCCTCTTCCAGAGCTTGTCGTTCGGTGGGAGTCAGACCATCGTTTAAGTTAGCAGCCATTGGAATCTCTAAAAATTACGTTTGGCTGTCGGCCAGACCTTTCAGCAGCTTTGCCCGCAGCCCAATTAAAGTAAGCCCCACAACTTCTTTACGGGCTTCGTCGTAGCGCAAAACCACCCCTTCACCAATGTCTATGCCCACAGCCGGCCGAGGGTCTCCAACAGAGAGATAGAGGACGTCCGCCTCTTCATCGTAGTCCCAGGTGAGTGCCGTTGGTTTTTCCAATATTTTCACCGCTTCCATATCGTTGCCCTCCTGGCCGAAGGCCGATTGGTTAGATAAGCCGTTAGAATAAACCCATCCTCAGGATTGACTTCCCGATAAACCACACTAGTACATTTGGGCGTAAATAACTCGGTAGTTACGCAGCATCCTGAGCCTGTCGAAGGATGCAAATTTGCATAGATTTCTCGGCTTGACGCGCACCCTTCGACAGGCTCAGGGTGCTACCTTGCCTTTGCACAACCAGCG
>JAJRXB010000071.1 GCA_024276515.1 Chloroflexota bacterium | reverse complement strand
GCCCGATTCGCCTGCGCGGGTGGTGATGCCCTCGTTGGCCGGGAACCAGGTCTGGCCGCCGTCGGTGCTTTTGAACACGCCGGCCCAGGCGTCGGTGACGTACATCACGTCTGGGTTGTCGGGCCGCATGCGGATGTCGTAGCCCAGGCCGCCCAGCGGGCCGCCGGTGCGCACCCAGGAGCCCGCCTGAGAGGTCGGAGGGGCGGCCTGCGGGGTGGGGGCGGCCTCGCCGGCGGGGGTCAGGGTCAGGTCGTCGAACTCGGCGGTGAGTTCGCCCAGCGCCTCGAAGGCGACCCCGCCGGGAGGCAGCGGGTCGGGGTCGGCGGCGGTCAGCGCCGGCTCGCCGTTCAGCGCCACCGCCTGCTCGCCCCCGGCGACGGTCACGGTCAGTTGGAACCATTCACCTGCCCCCCCTCGTCCCCCCCCGAAATCGGGGGGAAGGGGCGTGGCGGCCAACTCGACGACGTCACCGCCCGCTTCGCGCTGCAAGGCCAGTTGGTCTCCTGCGATCAGCAGATGGTAGACTCCCGTGTCGCTGGCGCGGTAGCTGATGACGAACGCCCCTTCGCCCACCCCCCCTTGGTCCCCCCCGAGGTCGGGGGGGAGAAGGCGGGCGCGGAGGGTGAGGGTGAAATCGCCCCACTCGCCGCCGTGGAAGGCGAAGTTGCCCGGCTCGACGCGCAGGGCGCCCTCCACCACGCTCACGCCGGGAGAGTGTTCCCAGCCGGACAGGGTCGGGTCGTCGAAGGTCTCGGTGAGCCCGGGCCCCTGCGCTTGCAAAGAGATCGTCGGCAGCAGGCTGATACCTGCCAGCACGACGATCAGCCAGAGCTTGATCATTGTTTTGTGGTTCATCGGTCTCCGCCTTTGTGCTCTGCTGCCCGCCCCACTATTGGTAGCGATAAGGCGACTGAAGTCGCCCCTGCAGGCTCCGGGCCGACGCCCCGGCGCGTCCACGGAGGTGGACGCTTGGCCACCAGGCCTTCAGGAGCGGTTTCAACCGCCATGTACTTCATAAGTCGCCCCTGCAGGCTCCGGGCCGACGCCCCGGCGCGTCCACGGAGGTGGACGCCGGGCCGCCAGGCCTCCAGGAGCGGTTTCAACCGCCATGTGCTTCACAAGTCGCCCCTGCAGGCTCCGGGCCGAGCGTCGGCCGGCGCCGACGCCCCGGCGCGTCCACGGAGGTGGACGTCGGGCCGCCAGGCCTCCAGGAGCGGTTTCAACCGCCTATTGTTGCTCCCATCCACGGTTTTCGTAGATTCGCCCCTCAAGAGTCCCGGTGGTGGCTGCCTGCGCTAATTGCGCCCCGCCGGGGCCAGAAAGTCTCGACTCCTTCGCCAACGCCAGCATTACGGCACCGGCGACCAGTAAGAATGATGACAGGCGCTCTTCTTTTGGTAGACATCGTGCTCTCTTTGTCTGGACTTTGGCCATTTTGAGGGGCGAGGCGTTCCGGCTCAAGCCCTCGCGCTACGAAGACCCTCGTCCGTTGACGGGGCCTGTTCGCGTCACCTTTCGGGCACTTCGGCGGGGATGCTCACTCCTCAAAAGACCAAAGTCCGGTTTACGTGATGTTTCCTCTCTGTGCGCCCTTGCCGGTGCCAGCGGTCAACTCTAGTGTAATCCGTTTTTCCTCACATATCAATGGTACCTTGCTACTCAAAATTGTGTCTGTCCCTACGGGGCCGGGTGAGAGGGCGTTGCCCCCTCCTCCGCCAGGATGCGCCGCAACACTTTGCCGACCATCGTCTTGGGCAGTTCGCGGCGGAACTCGATGTGCCTGGGGACCTTGTAGGCGGCCAGTTTCTCGCGGCAGTAGGCGCGGAGTTCGTCGGCGGTGACCTGCTCCCCCTCCCGCAGCACCACCCAGGCCTTGACCGCCTCGCCCTGGCGCTCATCGGGCACGCCGGCCACGCCCACCTCGGCCACCGCCGGGTGAGAGGCGATGACCTCCTCCACTTCGCGCGGCCACACCTGGAAGCCGCTGGGCTTGATGACGTCCTTCTTGCGGTCCACGATGTACAGGTAGCCGTCCTCGTCCAGGTAGCCCAGGTCGCCGGTGTAGAGCCAGCGCTCTCCTGAGCCCGGCGAAGGACCTTCGCGGATGACGTTGCCCGTTTCGGTCGGTCGCTGCCAGTAGCCTACCATCAGTTGCGGGGCGCGGATCAGGATCTCGCCGACCTCGCCTGGGGGGAGGCTGCTCTGGCCGGTATCCGCGTCCGCGATGCGGATCTCCACGTCCGGCAAGGGCAGTCCCACCGCGCCGGGCTTGTACGTTCCCTGCACCGGCGTCATGACGCCTGCCATCACGGCCTCGGTGAGGGAATACCCCTCGACGATACGCCCGCCGGTCAACGCCTCGAAGCGTCGTTTGGTCTCGGCCAGCAGGGGGGCGGCGCCGGAGATGCACAGCTTGAGAGAACTCAAGTCTGCCTTGCCGGCCTGGACGTCGGGGTGGTTGAGCAGGGCGATGAAGAGCGTCGGCACGCCGGGCAGGAAGGCCGGGCGGGTCTTGCGGATGGTGGCGATCATGTCGTCCAGGTCGCGCGGGTTGGGCACCAGGACCAGGGGATGGTGCCCAACCAGGGCCGTCGTCACGACGCCACACTGGCCGTAGGTGTGGAACAGCGGCATGTTGGCCATGATGCTGTCCTCCCAGTCAACCAGCGTTTTACCGAACCAGGCCTTGAACTGCATCCCCGACATCACCAGCGCCTGGTGGGTGCTCAGCGCGGCCTTGGGCGTGCCGGAGGTGCCGCCGGTGAAGAGGAGCAACGCCGGGTCGTCCGGCCCCACGGGCACATCCGGCCGGGGGTCGCCTGCGTGCCGACGCAACAGGTCGCTCAGCCACCAGTCACCTGGTTGAAGTGTGATGCGATGGCCTTCCTTCTTTTCCTTGAACAGGGTGAACAGCAGCCGCAGGGGTGGCGGCAGGTACTCCTTGATGTTGGTGGCGATGACCCGCCGCACGCCGGTGCGCGGCTGCAAGGCTTTGAGCTTGTCGTAAAAGGGGGTGAGCACGACGACCGTCTCCGCGCCGCACTCGTTCAGCGCGTGCTCCAGTTCCCGCTCGGTGTAGAGGGGGTTGATGGGTGTGGCGATGGCGCCCGCCTTCCACGCGCCGAACTGGGCGATGATGGCCTGGGGACTGTTGGGCAGCAACAGCGCCACACGGTCTTCT
>JAJRXB010000070.1 GCA_024276515.1 Chloroflexota bacterium | reverse complement strand
TGCCTTGATTTGCCAACAAAGGTGCGAAGTCATTAACGGACAAGGTTACTACTCAGCCAGGGCGTTTTTCTCCCGTCATTGCGATGAGCGGCGCGACGACCTGTGCCCCGAACGGGGTACCTGTGCCCCGAACGGGGTAAGCAATCTCCTTCTCGCCTTTCTGAGATTGCTTCGCCGCAAAAAACGCGGCTCGCAATGACAGGCTGAGCAGTTACCGGACAAATACGGACAAATACTAAAATGTTTTCGATGGGTAGCACCCTTAATGATAGCCGGCGACGGGCCCGGAAAGCCCGCCCCCAATCATTACACCCGACGTTTTTTGGGTGGCCGGCATCCGTTGTGCGGAATCGGCGTAACGTCGGTGATAGAACGCACTTTAAATCCAGCGCCCTGCAACGACCGAATAGCTGCCTCGCGGCCCGGTCCCGGCCCTTTCACGAACACGTCGAGTTCTTGTACCCCGTGATTCTGGGCGTTTTTGGCCACCTGTTGCGCCGCGAGCTGGGCAGCGTAGGGAGTGCTCTTGCGCGACCCTTTGAAGCCGGCCGTACCGGCGCTGGCCCAGGTGATGGTGTTCCCCTGCTGATCCGTGATGGTGATGATGGTGTTGTTAAAAGTGGCATGGATGTAGGCGCGCCCGTGCGGCACGTTCTTTCGTTCTTTCCGCCCGCCACGTCGTTTACCTTTTGTTTTGGCCATAATACCTCCTCAGTCCAGCGAATTACTTCTTGGCCCGCGCTCGTCTGCGACCGGGCACCGTCTTGCGCGCACCCCGCTTGGTACGGGCGTTGGTGCGGGTGCGCTGGCCATGAACCGGCAAATTGCGCCGATGACGAAGACCGCGATAGCATTGAATCTCCTGCAACCGCTTGATGTTCATCTGCACTTCGCGCCGCAGGTCGCCTTCAACCTGATAATTTCTGTCGATCACTTCACGCAGTCGGGCAACTTCATCCTCGGCCAGGTCTTTCACCCGCGTGTCTGGATTCACCTTCGACTGCCTGAGGATGTCCTGGCTGCTCTTGAGTCCAATGCCATAAATGTAGGTCAGTGCAATTTCAACACGCTTATCTCGTGGCAGGTCTACCCCTGCGATACGTGCCATAAATTAACCTCCTTCTCTGGGCGAGCCGGTTGAGCGGCGCCCTCTGCCGCCTCGCAGCCTTTATCCCTGGCGCTGCTTGTGTTTGGGGTTGGAGCAAATAACACGCACCACACCCCGGCGTTTAATAATTTTGCACTTTTCGCAACGTCGCTTAACGGATGGTTTTACTTTCATCTTCCTCGTCCTTCCCGTCCCTTAGGCCGGCCGTCGACTCTCTGTCATCCGCTACAGGCGCGTGAGAATTTCGGGTTCGCCATTGGTGATGGCGATGGTGTGCTCGAAGTGAGCCGAGCGTTTGCCGTCGGCGGTGACAACCGTCCAGCCATCGCCCAGAACTTTGGTGTGCCAGTCACCGGCCACGACCATCGGTTCTAATGCGATGGTCATCCCCGACACGAGGGGGTAGTTCTTGGGTCGCTGGCCGCGGGGACCCAAAAAATTGGGGATGCCCGGCTCTTCGTGCATCTTGCGCCCAATCCCGTGTCCCTGATATTCGCGCAACACGTTGAAGCCTGCCCGCTCAACGTAGGCCTGAATAGCGCGGATGATGTTCCACAAGCGATTGCCCTGGCGTGCCTGAGCAATGCCAGCCATCAACGCCCCTTCGGTCACCTCCAGCAAACGCCGGGTTTCTTCGTCCACCTCACCGATGGTCAGGGTGACAGCCGCGTCGCCATAAAAACCCTTGTGGATGGCCCCTACGTCTATGCTGATGATGTCCCCTTCTTTAAGTATCCGGCGCGGGTTGGGAATGCCGTGCACAATTTCTTCGTTGATAGAAGCGCAAATCGAAGCCGGGAATTCGTTCTTCCCATTGTGCGGATACCCTTTGAACGCCGGGATGGCATTGTGCCGGGTGATGATCTCTTCGGCCACGGCGTTCAACTCGGCGGTCGAGACCCCCGGTCGAGCCATCTCACGCATTGCGGCCAGGACTTCGGCTACGATCCGGCCTGCCTGACGCATCAGGGCCAATTCTTGTTTGGACTTTCTTTTAATCCCCACAATAAATCAATCGTCAGCGACCGCAGTTCGCAAGTCGGCCGCTACCTTCTCTATAGGCTGGTCGCCGTTTATCTCTACCAGCACCCCTCGGCGGCGATAGTAATCGATGAGGGGGCTGGTTCGCTCCCAATACACTTTGAGCCGGTTGCGAACTGTCTCCGGTTTATCGTCGTCGCGCTGATACAGTTCGCCGCCATCTTCGTCACACATCCTCGGTTGCCGGGGAGGGTTAAACAAGATGTGATACGATTTACCGCACACCCGGCACAACCGGCGCCCGCTCAAGCGCTCAACCAGCACCTCGTCGGGCACCGAAATGTAAGGCACCACGCTGATCTTTTGCCCCCGAGCGGCCAGTGCCTGGTCCAGGGCTTCGGCCTGGGCTATGGTGCGCGGAAAGCCGTCGAGCAGCGCACCGTTGACGCAATCGGGTTGGCTCAGCCGCTCCATAACCATGGCAATGGTGACGTCGTCAGGGACTAACTCCCCGCGCTCTATGTAGGACCTGGCTTTTAGCCCTAACTCTGTCTCATCTTTGAGATTCTGTCGAAAGAGGTCGCCGCTGGCTACGTGAGGCAGATTCAGAGCCTCGTGCAATTTAACCGCTTGAGTACCCTTACCTGCGCCCGGGGGACCGACGAGAACGATGAACTTTGGCTCCGTTGCCATTGTCCTCTCCCTGGCCAGTGGCCCACGACCGGTAGCCGATGGCCGATAGTCATATGTCTGCCGTTCGCAACGGCTATTTGATAAAGCCTTCGTAATGGCGCATCAAAAGCTGCGCTTCTAATTGCTTCATTGTGTCCAGCACCACGCCGACGACGATGAGCAAACCGGTGCTGGTGATGAGCAACGATTGGGTCTGGCCGCCGGTGCGCGCCAGGCCGGGGATCAACTGCACCAGCCATGGCAAAATGGCCACTGTGCCTAAAAAGATAGCACCTACCAGGGTAATGCGCTGCACCACCCGGTTTAGATAATCCTCAGTACGTTTACCCGGGCGCATGCCGGGGATAAATCCTCCCTGGCGCTGCAACGATTCTGCCAGATTCTGCTGCCGGAAGATGACGTCGGTGTAAAAGTAGGTAAAGCCGATGACCATCAAAAAATACATAATCCAATAAGCCCAGGCGTCGTTGGCCGGTCTCAGACTGTTGTAGACGCCGTTCGCCAGACTTTGGAGAATGCCCGTCTTCGCTGGATCGTAAAAGTAGCTGGCGATGGTGCTGGGAAAGATCATAATCGATTGAGCGAAGATGAGCGGGATCATCCCCGCGCTGTTGACACGCAACGGGACGTGCGCACTTTGCCCACCATACACCCGAGTCCCTCGCACGCGCTTGCCATATTGAACGGGGATGCGCCGCTGTCCCTCCTGAATGAAGACGATGACGCCCACCGTAGCCGCCGTGATGAAGGCAAACACCAACAATCCCACGTAGTCCTGGCGCACCACGAAACCGCCCACGTTCTGCGGCAGGCGGGCGACGATGCCGCCGAAGATGATGAGAGACACGCCGTTACCAACTCCCTGCTCGGTGATCAACCCGCCCAGCCACACGGCAAAGACTGTGCCGGCCGTCATCGTGAGAATGGTGGCAACAGTGCTCAAGGGATCTACGTTAAAGCCAAAATTGCTCAACACGTTGGCCCCGGCCGATCGCTGGATGACGATGACCTGGCCGTAACCCTGAAGCGCAGCCAGCGGAACGGTGAGAAAATGCGTGTATTGATTCAATTTGTCCCGGCCGCCAGGCTCTTTGGCAAGCTCTTCGAGCTGGGGGACGATTGGCGTGAGCAACTGGATGATAATGGAAGCGGTGATGTAGGGATACACCCCCATCGCCATCACCGAAAAACGCGCCAGGGCACCCCCTGTCAGCAGGTCGAGAAAGCCAAAAAGTTGACTCCCCGGCTGGCCTCCCACCAAAAAATTCTGCAACGCTTCCTGGTCTACACCGGGCACCGGAATATGAGCCGCAGCTCGATAGACAAACAGGATGAACAGTGTAAAGAAAATCTTGCGCCGCAAATCGGGCAAAGTCAGTGCGTTTTTTACAGCCTGGATCATCCAAAATCCTCCTACGGCAGACGGCCGGTGAAAAGGCAGCCCTTTCCCCGTCTACCGTCTAACCTTTTAACGGCAATACCTCAACGGTGCCACCGGCAGCTTCGATCTTGGCACGTGCGCTGGCCGAGAAGCGATGCGCTTTCACCGTCAGCGGCCTGTTCAATTCGCCTCGCCCCAGGATCACCACCGGCTTGCGCACCGACTTGATGATGCCGGCCTCGACCAACGTCTCTGGCGATACTTCTGCGCCGTCTGCAAACCGGTCAAGGCGATCCAGGTTCACCTCGGCGTATTCCACCCGCCAGATGTTGGTAAAGCCTCGCTTAAAGGGAAGCCGGCGCACCAGGGGAAGCTGACCACCCTCAAAATAGGGTCCTTTGCCCCCGCCAGCGCGCGCGCCCTGGCCTTTGGTGCCACGACCGGCCGTCTTACCCTGTCCGGCCGCAATGCCCCGCCCCACGCGCTTTCTTCGCTTTTTGCTTCCGGGCGCCGGGCGCAAATCATGCAACTTCATAGCTCACCCTCTCCACCTTCTCAGCTTAATTCGCCGTCTCTTCTTGCACTTCAACCAGGTGACTCACCTTGTTGATCATCCCCCGAATCACCGGGGTGTCCTGGTGCTCCACCGACTGGCCCAAACGGCGCAACCCCAGGGCACGAATGGTGCCCTTCTGCCGCTCCGGGTAGCCAATGCTGCTCTTGACCCAGGTGATTCGCAACGTTTTGTTCTTTTTCGCCTTTCCGGCACTTCGCTTAGCCATCTTCCCTGCTCCAGAACGGCTGAACTCGACTGACCGGCACTCCGCGCCGGTTGGCAACCTCGACCGGATCCTGCAACTCGCTCAACGCCTGGATGGTAGCCTTGACCACGTTCAGAATATTGGCGCTCCCCAGGCTCTTGGTCAGGATGTCTCGGATGCCAGCCGCCTCGACCACGGCGCGCACGCCACCGCCAGCGATCACCCCTGTCCCCGGTGAAGCGGGCTTCAAAAAGACTTTGGCCGCGCTGAAACGCGCCGTCACTTCGTGCGGGATGGTGGTCCCGATCAGCGGGACAGACTGCATGTTGCGCCGGGCCTTCTCCGAGCCTTTGCGGATGGCGTCGGGGACCTCACGTGCCTTGCCTACGCCCACACCCACGCGACCTTTGTTGTCACCCACCACCACCACCGCGCGGAAGCTGAAGCGCCGACCGCCCTTCACCACTTTGGCGGTACGCGCAATGTGCACCACACGCTCGTCAAATTCCTCAACACCTTCTTCGAATTTCGGTTCCTGTCTCGCCATATTTCCTCCAACGACTGGGAGCTGGGGGTTTAGCGCTGGGAGCCGGACGTTTTTGCCCCACGCCCCCAGCCGCCAGCTAGAACTTCAACCCGCCCGCGCGGGACGCCTCGGCCAGGGCTTTCACCCGGCCGTGATACTTATATCCTCCCCGATCGAACACGACCTGGGTGATGCCGGCCTGGAGAGCTCGTTCGGCCAGCACTTTGCCCACCTGAGCCGCCTGCTCGGTTTTACTCTTGCCCGTCAGCTCCTTTCGGAGGGACGGATCGAGGGTTGAGACGGCCACCAGGGTATGTCCCTGGCTGTCGTCTATAATTTGCGCATAGATGTGGTTGAGGCTGCGATAGACGTTCAGGCGGGGACGCTGTGTTGTGCCCACCACCAATTTGCGCACACGCGCATGGCGACGCTGACGCGCCAATCGCGCTTTGTTCGGCTTACCCATTCTGCTTCTCCATTGATTTAACAGTACTTACGCAGTTCAGGTTTGTAGTGACGACTTCCCTGGCCTGGCGGCAGGCCAGGGAAGTCGTTACTACAGAGCCTATTTTTGTGCTCAACTGCGTAAGTACTGTGATTTAAGCCACCTTGCCAGCCTTGCCGGCCTTGCGGCGAACGTATTCACCTTCGTACCGAATCCCTTTGCCCTTATAGGGCTCCGGCGGACGAACCCGGCGGATTCGGGCGGCCATCTCACCCACCAGTTCCTTGTCAACCCCCGACACCAGCACCGAGCGATAACCTTTTTCAACTTCAAACGAGATTCCAGGTGGGGGTTCAATCACAACCTGGTGCGAGTAGCCCACGTTCAGCACCAAATTTGCGCCTTGCTGCTCGGCCCGATAGCCCACGCCTTCAATCCGCAGACGCCGGGTAAAGCCCTTGCTCACCCCTTCGACCATGTTGTTCAGCAGGGCTCGGGTGAGTCCGTGCAGCGCTCGATGCCGGCGGTGGTCGGTGGGCCGGTCGACGATGAGCTGGTTGTCTTCTAGTTTAATTTGCATGTCCGGGTCGAAGGTGCGCGACAACTCTCCCTTGGGCCCCTTCACCACCACGATGTTTTTCTTTATATCAACCGTTACCCCTTGGGGAATCGGAATGGGCATTCGTCCTATACGAGACACGATTCAACCTCCGCTAACCAATCTTCAATCTCCAGTTCCCCAATCCCCTCCAATCCCAAATTGAAAAAGGTTGGAGATTAGAGATTGGAGATTGGAGATGAGAGACTGGAGATTTACCAGACGTAACAAAGAACCTCGCCCCCCACGCCCAGGCGACGCGCCTGCTGCTCGGTCATCACCCCTTTGGGCGTGGAAACGATGGCGACCCCAAGTCCGCTGCGTACCCAGGGCAACTCGTGCCGTCCAACGTAAATGCGGCGTCCCGGTTTGCTCACCCGCTTGAGGCCGGTTATCACCGATCGAGGACGTTTGCCCGAAGCATATTTCAGGCTCAGCCGCAGCATTGGCTGAGGCTTGGTCGGAATCACCTCATACTCTTTGATGAAGCCTTCTTCTTTCAGGATACGGGCAATCGCCTCGCGCATCTTCGAATTAGGCATCACAACCTGCTGATGTTGAACCATCGTGGCATTGCGAATGCGCGTAAGCATATCGGCAATGGGGTCAGTAACGCTCATAGCTTGTCCTCTCCTGCCTGCAACTGCACTTACCAGCTAGACTTGACGACGCCAGGGATGACACCCTCGTTGGCCAATTCACGGAAGCAAATGCGACACAGGCCAAAACGCCGCATATATCCCCGGGGGCGCCCACAACGGCGGCACCGATTGCGCACCCGCACCTTATATTTCCGCCTCTTTTCCCGTTCGATCATAGATTTCTTGGCCACGGTAAACTCCCTATCCCCTTTGGGTACTCCGCTTAAACGGCATTCCAAGCAGCGCCAGCAAGCGACGCGCCTCATCGTCGGTCTCGGCGGTGGTGACAATGGTGATCCCCATCCCCCGAACCTTGTCAATCTTGTCGTAATCAATCTCGGGCCATACCAATTGCTCAGTCAGGCCAAGACTGTAGTTGCCACGACCATCGAAGCTGTCGGGGGACACGCCCCGGAAGTCGCGCTGGCGTGCCATAGCGATGTTCATCAGCCGGTCCACAAAATCGAACATCCGGTTGCCCCGGAGCGTCACCTTCACGCCGATGGGGTTTCCTTCGCGCAACTTGAAACTGGCAATAGACTTTCTGGCGCGAGTGATAATAGGCTTCTGGCCGGTGATGATCATCAAGTCTCGTGAGATGGCATCTAACGCCCTGGCATTTTGCAATGCCTCGCCAGCTCCCACGTTTATCACCACCTTTTTCAGGCGGGGCACTTGCATCACGTTCTTGTAGCCAAACTCTTCCATAAGAGCCGGCACGACTTCTTCCTGATAGCGTTTTTTCAATCTGGGCACTCTAGGCATCGTTTGCTCCCAAAGTTCTGTCAATCGATGATCTCGCCGCAGCGTTTGCAAAATCGTACCTTGCGCCCATCTTCGGCAAAGGTAAAGCCAACACGAGTCCAGTCGTCGCAGTGCGGGCAAACCAGGGCCACGTTTGAAATGTGCATGGACGCTTCCAGCTCGATGATCCCGGTTTGGGTGCGGGTTTGGCTGATGGGTCGCTGATGTTTTTTGATAATGTTGCGCCCGCCGACGATGACCCGATCTTTGTTCAAATCGCGTCCAATGCGCCGTCGCTTGCGATCAACTTTCCAGGCGCGCAGCACATTGCGCACTGTGCCGCGTTCCCCCCGCTCATCGCCGGTGATAATCTCGACCGTGTCGCCGCGCTTTATCTTCATCATAACTTCAAAACTCCCTGAGAATTAGAGTTGTGTGCTGAGGTGACAGTCACTTTTAGCCCAATTAGCAGGTCAGAATTTGAAAAATCACCCCGTTTTTTGCGCCAGTTCAAGTGACTGTCACCTGCTTTTGCTTAAAAGGGAACAACTCTATTACAAAACTTCGGGTGCTAGCGAGACGATCTTCATAAAGCCTTTTTCTCGCAACTCTCGAGCCACCGGACCAAAGATACGGGTCCCTTTAGGATTCCGCGACGCCGAATCCAGGATAACCGCAGCGTTATCGTCGAACTTGATGTAAGACCCATCGCTGCGCCCGTACTCTTTGGCCGTGCGCACGACTACTGCTCGCACCACGTCACCCTTTTTCACAGCCCCCTGTGGGGCGGCTTGCTTGACGGTAGCCACGATCACATCGCCCACACCCGCATAGCGCCGCATAGAGCCACCTAACACCCGAATGCACAAGATTTCTTTGGCACCAGTGTTGTCGGCTACTTTCAGCCGACTCTCTTGCTGAATCATGGCGATAACTCCTGAGTAAGATAATTCGGGCGGCTAGAGCTCAGCTCGTTTCAGAATCTCTGTCACCACCCATCGCTTTTCTTTGCTGATGGGCCGCGACTCAATTATGCGAACCAGGTCCCCCACACGGCAGGCGTTCTGCTCGTCGTGAGCTTTGTATCGCTTATGGTGTCGAATCACTTTGCCGTACAGGGGATGGCGTGTACTCCGCTCCACCCTGACGACGACGGTCTTATCCATCTTGTCGCTGACCACACGCCCGACCAGCACTTTCCGTTGTTCTCTTGCCATATCGCTCTCCAGCAGTTTCGGGTTTATTTGATGTTTTCGGCCTCGGCGGCTAATTCACGTTCGCGCAAGATGGTCTTCAAACGGGCGATGTCACGTTTGAGCTCCGTGAGCCGGTTAAAGTTTTCTAATTGGCCAATGGTAAACTGAGCGCGCAGGTTAAAGAACTCTTCTTCGACGTCGTTGAGTCGGGCCAGTATTTCGCTGGTTGACAGGGTACGGATTTCGTGCGCTCTCACGGCTATCCCTCCCCGCTAGCGGCGCGTACCACAAACTGCGTTTTGATGGGCAGCTTGTGCGAGGCCAAACGCATTGCTTCGCGCGCTGCCTCTTCTGGCACCCCGGCAATCTCAAAGATAATACGCCCCGGCTTGACGACGGCCACCCAGTGATCTACGTTGCCTTTGCCGCTTCCCATACGGGTCTCGGCCGGCTTGGCCGTCACCGGCTTGTCGGGAAAGACCCGAATCCAGAGTTTTCCGCCGCGTTTCACGTGGCGGACGATGGCGCGCCGGGCAGCCTCGATCTGTCGGCTGGTCATCCAGCAGGGCTCAAGGGCCTGCAAGCCATATTCGCCAAAGGCGATGTGGGCCCCACGGCCTGCTCTTCCTTTCAAACGACCGCGCATCTGTTTGCGATATTTTACACGCTTAGGCATCAACATGGTTGCAATCTCCCACGCTATCCGGTCAATGGGTCAACGAAGCGACGATCTGGTTGACTGACTCTCACCGAATCGCTAATAAGCCAACACGGCCTCTTCTTCCGCTTCGGGCAGTTTGTCGCCTTTGTAAATCCACACCTTCACGCCGATCCGTCCAAAGGTGGTAAGAGACTCTGCCTGGGCGTAGTCGATGTCGGCACGCAGCGTGTGGCGGGGGATACGCCCTTCACGTTGGGTTTCGCGCCGTGCCATCTCGGCACCGGCCAGACGACCGCCGCAGGTGATCATAATGCCCTGAGCCCCGGCGCGCATTGCTCGCCGCACGGCCTGCTTCATCGCCCGTTTGTGCGAGATTTTTCGCTCGAGCTGTTGGGCAATGCTCTCGGCCACCAGGTAGGCATCCAGGTCGGGGTTTTCGATCTCCTGCACGTCCACGTGGATCTTCTTGCCGGTCAACTCTTCCAGCTTGCGGCGCAGCGCATTCACATTAGCGCCTTTGCGCCCGATGACGATCCCGGGCTTGGCCGTCCAAATACGGACCGTCACCCGCTTGGCCGCCGGCAACCGTTCTATCTCGACCGAGGAGACGCTGGCTCGTTCGTTTTCTCGAAAGACCAAACTGCGAATGGCCAGGTCTTCCGCCAGAAGATCGGCGTATTCTTCGCCTTCTGCGTACCAGCGGGCTTTATGCTCTTTGATGATACCCAGACGAAATCCAATAGGATGTACTTTACGCCCCAAGGCAAACCTCCTAACCCATGGAGTTCTGTTGCAGAGCAGGGCCGTCCTACTCTTCTTCCACTTCTTCCAAAACCACTTTTATGTGCGACGAGCGCTTGAGAATCGGCTTGAAGCGGCCACGAGCCCCGAAACGTCGCCAGGGGCGTGTTGGCCCCGGATTGACCACGATTTCGGCGATGACCAGGTCTTCTCTTGCCAGGCCAAAATTCTCTTCCGCATTGGCAATGGCGCTCCGGATCGTCTTGGCAATCGGCCTGGCCGCCGCGTGGGGCATCAGCCGCAAAACTTCCAGTGCTTCGTCGGCGTACATACCACGCACCGCGTTGACCACCCGCCGCGCCTTGATCGGCGACCCTGGAATATATTTACTTTCTGCGCGTACCTGAAAGCCAGCCATCTCACCCTACCCTCATCTTCGGGCCCTGCTACCCTTTTCCTTGACGATGTGGCCACGGAAGAAACGGGTAGGGGCAAATTCACCCAATTTATGGTTGACCATGCTCTCCTGGATGTAAATCGGCACGTGTTGCCGACCGTTGTGGACGGCAATCGTATGGCCGACCATCTCCGGCGAGATGGTGGAATCTCGAGCCCAGGTTTTGATGACACGCTTCTCACCCGATGCGTTCATCGCCTGAATTTTCTTCAGCAATTTGGGGTCTACCCATGGTCCCTTTTTCGCTGATCGAGTCATAGCTGTTACCTCCCCATCTTACCGTCGTTTCTTGCCACGTTTGCGCACAATGTATTTATCACTCAGCTTGTTGGACCGCCTGGTTTTGTAACCCAGTGTGGGCTTGCCCCACGGGGTTTTGGGTCCCGGCATCCCGATGGGCGCTTTCCCTTCGCCGCCACCATGCGGGTGGGAGGCGGGGTCCATCGCCGAGCCACGCACCGAGGGGCGACGTCCCAGCCACCGATTGCGCCCGGCCTTCCCCAGCGAGATATTGCCGTGGTCCACGTTGCCCACCTGCCCAATGGTGGCCATACAATTTTGATTGATCATACGAACTTCGCCGCTGGGCAGGCGAATCTGCGCGTATTTGCCCTCTTTGGCCATCAACTGCGCCGACGCGCCCGCCGAGCGCACCAACTGTCCGCCACGGCCTGGCTGAAGTTCGATATTGTGAATCTGCGTGCCCAGCGGAATGCGAGAGATGGGCAACGCATTTCCCACCCGAATGTCGGCATCGGGGCCCGACGAGACCGTGTCGCCGACCATCAGCCCTACCGGGGCGATGATGTATCGTTTTTCGCCGTCGGCGTAAACCAACAGCGCAATCCGCGCCGACCGGTTGGGATCGTATTCAATCGAGTCGACCCGGGCCGGCACGCCAAATTTGTCTCGCTTAAAGTCTATCGCCCGGTAGCGACGCTTGTGACCGCCGCCACGCCGCCGCACGGTGATTTTGCCCCGAAAGTTGCGTCCGGCACGCTTCTTGAGCGGTCTCAGCAGGCTCTTTTCGGGAACGGTGCGTGTAATTTCCTCAAACGTCGAAACCGTCATTCCTCGCCGACCAGGCGACGTCGGTCTATAACTTTTGATAGGCATTATGGCGCTCCAAATTTCAACTTTATATGCCCTCGAATATCTCGATCTTCTGACCCGGTGCCAGGGTGACGACGGCTTTCTTCCAGGCCGGACTTCGTTTCACCCGCTTGCGTCCCCAGCGGCCATACTTGGGCGGCATATTCATTACGCGCACCTGCACCACGTCCACTTTGAAGATGTGCTCGACCGCATCCCGAATCTGAACTTTGTTGGCCCGGCGATCTACCTCGAAGGTGTATTGATTGTCTTCGGTGGCGATGTTACTCTTCTCGGTGATGATAGGACGCTTTATCACCTGATACGGACTTATTCCGCCCATAGCTCACCTCACCCCAGAATTTCTTCGACCACTGTGAGTGCCTCGGTGGGCAGTATCACGTAGTCATACTTCAGCAGATCGCGCACGTTCAAGTAATGGGCCCGCAAAGTTTTCACGTCGGGCAGGTTGCTGGCCGACCGCTCGACGTTCTCGTTCCGGTCGGGCAGAAGGATGACCGCGCTGGAGTCGACGTTCAGGTTCCGCAGCGTATCCACCATCGCCCGCGTCTTGGGCGTTTCGAATTCGATGTCATCCAGGACGATGATCCGTTCTTCAGCGGCCTTGACCGACAGAGCCGAGCGCAAGGCCAATCGTCGCATTTTGCGCGGCATCTTTTGGGTGTATTTGCGGGGCCTGGGCCCATGCGCCACACCGCCGCCCACAAAGATGGGGGCATTCCGACTGCCATGCCGTGCGCGGCCGGTCCCCTTTTGCCGATACCATTTGGCTTTGGTGCGTGCCACCTCGCCCCGCGACTTGGTTTTATGCGTTCCCAAACGTCGGTTCGCCAGTTGTCGGACCAACGCCTGGTGCATCACCGGCCCATTGGGCTCGATGCCGAAGATGTCGTCTCGCAGTTCTACTTTGCCCACTGTTTGGCCCGCAACGTTTTTAACTTCCACTTGCATCGCCTATCTCCGCTTCTTCGAAACGCTGGTTTTGCGAGCTTCGCGGATGATGAGCAACCCATTGCGTGCACCCGGCACAGCACCTTTCACCGCCAGCAGATTCCGCTCCGGGTCAACCAGCACTACTTCGAGATTTTGAACAGTGACCCGGTCGTTGCCCATCCGACCGGCCATACGCATCCCCTTAAACACACGCCCTGGGGTGGAGCCGGCACTGATGGCCCCCGGCGCCCGCCAGCGGTCGGACTGACCGTGTGTTTTGGGGCCGCCGCTAAAACCGTGGCGCTTGACGACGCCGGCAAACCCTCGACCTTTGGAGATGCCGGTCACGTCTACCCGGTCGCCCACCTCAAAGAGGCTGGCATCGAGCTTTTGCCCTTCGTCCAGGTCACTGTGGTCATCCACCCGAAACTCGCGCAGATAGCGCAGCGGCGGGAGGTTGTTCTTGGCCAAATGTCCCAACTTCGGCTTGTTGACGCGACTGAGCTTGATCTCTTCGAAGCCAAGTTGTACGGCTGTGTACCCATCGCGCTCAAGTGTCTTTTTTTGTGCCACGTAGCAAGGCCCAGCCTCGATGACGGTGACAGGGATAACCTCACCCTGATCATCAAAGATCTGGGTCATGCCGAGCTTCTTACCGAGGAGTCCTTTCATTGTTCTCACGGGCCCGGGGACTGCCGGTTGTCTGCACGACTGCCGATCGAGGCCCGCCCTGGGCCTGCGATCGGGCGGCAGAACAATCACATCATCCCCGGCGCCCATCCTCCCTTTCCTTCAAATCAGGGTCAGGAATAGATGGTCAGGAGATATCAGGTCTATTTGATCTCCACATCAACGCCAGCAGGCAAATTCAGCCGCACCAGGGCATCTATCGTCTTAGAGCTTGGCTCCACCACGTCGATGAGACGTTTGTGGGTGCGGATCTCGAACTGCTCGCGCGAATCCTTATCAATAAAGGGTGAGCGAATAACGGTGAATTTTTCGATTTTGGTCGGCAAGGGCACCGGCCCCACCACGATCGCTCCCGTGCGCTCGGCAGTATCTACGATTTGGCGCACCGACTGGTCCAACACGCGATGGTCGTAAGCCTTCAGACGAATACGGATCTTTTGCTTGGCCATACCTTCCCCTCAGATTTCGGACCGCAAGTTTCGGGCCGATCAATCTGCAACTTTATTCGATGATCCTGGTGATGACGCCAGCGCCGACGGTGCGACCACCCTCTCGAATGGCAAACCGACTCCCGGCCTCCAACGCCACCGGCACGATCAACTTCACCCGCAGGTTCACGTTGTCCCCGGGCATCACCATCTCCACACCCTCCGGCAACGTCACCTCGCCCGTCACGTCCATCGTCCGGATGTAAAACTGCGGCCGATACCCGGCAAAGAAGGGCGTGTGCCGGCCCCCCTCGTCTTTCCTCAAAATGTACACTTCCCCTTCAAAGGTCGTGTGCGGCGTGATGCTCCCCGGAGCCGCCAACACCATCCCCCGCTCCACTTCGTCCCGGTCTATCCCCCGCAGCAGACAGCCGATGTTGTCCCCCGCCTGCCCCTGATCCAATAGCTTCCGGAACATCTCCACCCCGGTCACCACCGTCTTCCGCGTCTCCCGCAAGCCCACGATCTCCACTTCCTCGTTGACCCGAATCACTCCGCGCTCCACACGACCCGTCACCACCGTCCCCCGACCCTTGATCGAGAACACGTCCTCTATCGGCATCAGAAACGGCTTGTCTATCTCTCGCTCCGGCGTCGGTATGTACTCATCCACCACCCGCAGCAACTCCCAGATGCTCGCATATTCCGGCGCGTCCGGGTCCGTGCTCTTGCACTCCAACGCCTCCAACGCACTCCCCCGCACAATCGGAATATCGTCCCCAGGAAAATCATAGCTGCTCAACAACTCCCGAAGCTCCAACTCCACCAGCTCCAGCAACTCCTCGTCGTCCATCATGTCTATCTTGTTCAAATACACCACCATCGCCGGCACTTCCACCTGCCGCGCCAGCAAGATGTGCTCCCGCGTCTGCGGCATCGGCCCGTCCGGCGCACTCACCACCAAAATCGCCCCGTCCATCTGCGCCGCACCCGTGATCATATTCTTAATATAGTCCGCGTGCCCCGGACAGTCCACGTGCGCGTAGTGGCGCCGCTCGGTCTGGTACTCCACGTGCGCCGTGGCGATCGTGATGCCCCGCGCACGCTCCTCGGGCGCGTTGTCAATCTCGTCAAACGCCTTCTTCTCTCCACCGTACTGCTCGGCCAGGATCATCGTCATCGCCGCCGTCAGCGTCGTCTTCCCGTGATCCACGTGCCCGATCGTGCCCACGTTTACGTGCGGCTTGGTCCGTTCAAACTTCTCCTTGGCCATGGTCCCTTACTCTCCGGATGACTGTGCCTGGCACCTGCGCTCAACTGACGAT
>JAJRXB010000069.1 GCA_024276515.1 Chloroflexota bacterium | reverse complement strand
CTGGCACCTGAGTAGTAACTAATGTGACAATGTGACATTGTCCCATTACCGCCAAACCTGTCATTGCGAGGAGCACAGCAACGACCTGTGCCCCGAATGGGGTACCTGTGCCCCGAACGGGGTAAGCAATCGCCACAATGCATCGTAGGAGATTGCTTCGCATCCTTCGGATGCTCGCAATGACAAATGTGACATTGTCAAGCTAATAACGCCACATCATCCAGAGTCAGGGGATAGCCTGTCACTCGATTCCCTGATCTTCGCTCCTGCTCCTTACCCCCCACCCTGTGATTCCTGGATCTTCTGTTTCTCGCTTCCCTGTTCTTTACAAGAAAGGAGGAAGACCCCGGACGATGCGATGACAGATTAACTGACAAAGCCCGGACAACTCTGATCACAAATTTCTCTGACACAATTCTCAACGAGAGAGGAGAGAGACAATGAAGACACTAGACCGCAGAACCCTGGTTTGGCTGATCACGCTGACGGCATTGGTTGCGCTCCTTTTGAGCGTAGTCCCGGTGGCGGTGGCGCAGGGCGGCGAATACACGCTGACCGTGCTCCACACCAACGACGTGCACGCCCGCATCTTGCAATTTAACAAATATGGCGGCAGTTGTGGCGAGGACGACGCGGCCGAGGGCAAGTGCTTTGGCGGCGTGGCCCGTCGCGCGACCAAGATCAACGAAATCCGCGCCGAGGGTGGCAACGTCATCCTGGTGGACGCTGGCGACGAGTTCCAGGGCACCCTATTCTACACCAAGTACAAGGGAGAAGAGGCTCAGCGGTTTATGAACGAACTGGGCTACGATGCGATGACCCTCGGCAACCACGAGTTCGACGACGGGCCTGGCGTGCTGGGCAGCTTCATCCGAGGGGTCAACTTCCCGGTGGTCAGCGCGAACATCGACGCCAGCAACGAGCCAGAGCTGGCCGGCCTGATCAAACCCTACGCCGTGCTCGAGGTTGGCGGCGAGAAAATAGGCATCGTCGGATACACCACCGAAGATACCGCCATCCTCTCCAGCCCTGGCCCCAACGTAGCCTTCAACAACATCGAAACCTCGGTGGCGGCCGCTGTGGCCGAACTGGAAGCAATGGGAATCGACAAGATCGTCGCCCTGAGCCACGCCGGCTTCGGTCGAGATAAGCAGGTAGCGGCTGCCGTGGACGGCATTGACGTGATCGTGGCCGGTCACACCAACACCTACCTCTCCAACACCGACCCCGACGCCGAAGGCCCCTACCCGGTGGTGGTCAATTCGCCCGGCGGCAACCCGGTGCTACTCGTCTCCGACTTCACCTGGGGCAAATATCTGGGCCGCCTCGACGTGACCTTCGACGCCAACGGCGTCCCGGTGGCGTGGGAGGGGAATCCGATTTTGCTCGACGCCAGCGTGCCGGAGGACCCCGACATCCTGGCCGAGGCGGAAGCCCTCAACGCGCCGTTGGAGGAACTGCGCAACCAGGTCATCGGATCGGCAGCGGTAGACCTGAACGGCGAACGCGCTTCCTGTCGCTTCGAGGAATGCAACATGGGCAACCTCATCACCGACGCCATCCTGTGGGCGACGGCCGCCGAGGGAACCCAGATCGCCTTCCAGAACGGGGGCGGCATCCGGGCCAGCATCCCGGCCGGCGACATCAGCATAGGTGACGTGCTGGAAGTGCTGCCCTTTGGCAACACCATTGCCACCTTTGAGTTGACGGGCGCCGACATATGGGCCGCGCTGGAGAACGGCGTGAGCCGCGCTGAGAATCCGGAAAACGAGGGGACGGGACGCTTCCCACAGGTCGCCGGCCTGCGCTACACGTGGAATCCCAACTTGCCGGTGGGATCGCGGGTGATCAGCGTTGAAGTCAAGAACCCGGATGGCACCTACAGTCCCATCGACCTGAACGCCACCTACAAAGTGGCCGCCAACAACTTTATGCGCCGGGGTGGCGACGATTACGCCGTGTTCGCCGAGAAGGCCATCAACCCCTACGACTTCGGGCCCACCCTGGACGAAGCGGTAGCCGACTACATCGCAGCTCACTCACCGGTGGCCCCGGCGGTCGAGGGTCGCATCATCCGGAGCGAAGAGGCCGCGCCGGCGGAGTTGCCGGCCACCGGCGGCGTGCCGATTCCGCTGCCCATCGTGCTGACAGCGGCCGGCTTTGCCCTGACCGGAGCGGGCGTGCTGCTGCGCCGTCGGCGGGTGAGCAAGTCGCCCTCCAGATAGCCAAATAATCAGGGCAAAGGTTGGTCAGTCAACCCTCCCGCAGGTTACAATTTCCAAACCTGCGGATAGTCTTCCTCTTGCGTGTTGGCGGCGAGAGGAAGCAAAGCCCTCACCCACCCCCGCCTGCACCCCCTCCCTCTCCCAAAATTGGGAGAGGGAGGGGGTTGGGGGGAGGGAGAGGGCAAGCCCTCGCGCTCCCAAACATCATCAAGGCTTAACGGGGACACTATCGAAGCGCCCC
This sequence comes from Chloroflexota bacterium, assembly GCA_024276515.1. Lineage (GTDB taxonomy): Bacteria > Chloroflexota > Anaerolineae > 4572-78 > NAK82 > JAJRXB01. The sequence continues at coordinate 1,217 of JAJRXB010000069.1, read as the reverse complement.
TTCGATACTTGAGCCGGCCTCAACCTTCGGCTTCCTGCACCACCTCGACGATGGCCGGGCCTCTGCCGGGATGCTGCCTGTGGGCGCCATCGCAGAAGGGGAACTTTTGCGACGCGAAGCAGCGGCACAAGGCCACCTTTTCGCCGGGTTGCAGCTTTACGGTGGTTCTGGGATGATCCGTGTTTTGCGTTTGAACTTCTGCCATGTGTGAAAACCTCCTGTGAAACATATAGGTTGGGCGGAAAGTGCGTCATCACCTGCCCTGGCTGAGTTGCGCTCCTTCCCTCTCAAGGTGGTGGTTAAACTGTAGGTGACGGGGATGTCATTGCGAGCGAAGCGACCCGCACCTGCGTGCCCCGTACGGGGTACTGCGGTGGGGCAGGTGAGCAATCTCCAGCCTGCAATGTGGGGATTGCTTCGTCCGTTTCACTCCCTCGCAATGACATATCACTTACTTTTCTACCACTACCCCCTTTCAACCTGGAGCTTTCTCGGAAAGTGCCGTTCGCATCCGGGGATGCTCACTCCGCCAGTGCGATGAGGAGCGAAGCATCCCCAGCGAAGTACCCGAAGGGTGATGCCGAAGCGTTAATCCCGTTTGGCGGACTTTCCGAGAGCACTCCCTGACTACTTTTGCACCCCCTGGTGTAGCAACTGGATGATTTTTTGGTCGGTGACGGGAAAAGCGAAATCCGCCAGGTCGGACAGCCGGGCCCAACGCCAGTCGGCACAGTCCAGGGCCTGCGGCTCGCCACCCAGATGGCGGCACTCGAAGACGTGCAGGCTGACGCGGAAGTGAGTGTAGCTGTGGCGAATGGTGGTCAGTTGTCGGCCTACCTCGATTTCCAGGCCCAACTCCTCGCGGATTTCGCGGCGCAGGCAGTCGGACAGGGACTCGCCGGGTCCCACAACCCGCCCAGCATCGCCTTTGGCTTACGCTGTGCGATGAGAATGCAACCATCGTGGCGGCGGATGACGGCGGCCGTCACGTCGTAGTGAGGCCGATGACGACGGGGCGGTTTGACCGGCAGCGACTCCTGGATCCCCTGTGCCAGCCCATCACACTCCGCTTTCACCGGGCAGAGCGAACAGCGCGGCGAGGTGGTCGTGCAAAGCGTCGCGCCCAGTTCCATCAATGCCTGGTTGAAGTCCCCGGGCCGGTCGGGGGACACCAACGCGGCGGCGATGGCCCGCAGGCGGCGGGTGGTCGCGCCCCG
>JAJRXB010000068.1 GCA_024276515.1 Chloroflexota bacterium | reverse complement strand
CGAGCTTAAGCTCAGGGCTAATAGCCCAAGCACGTTGAAACGTGCTGTCTTTGCCCAGAATCGGGGGAGGAGCAGTCGGCTTGAGCCGACTTTAGCTATTAGGCTGCGGATTTATTCGCAGCAAAAAGCGGCCGGAACGACGTGTGGGTAATGCATAGCCCTGTCAGGGAGGGGTGAACGCTTACTACCGCCGTGCGTAAATTCGTTACCAGTTGGGTGGGATCCAGAGCCCGCGCCGGAATGGGGATTCCGGCGCTATCCAGGCGGGTTCCTCCTAGAAAGGCCACAGCAAACTGGAAACGAATTTATGCATCACTGTACTTACGGTGAAAGTAATGAGTAACGACAGCCACGCAATCCGCAATCACCCATCACCCATCACCGGCCGCACCACTCTCGTCGGCATCATCGGCTGGCCGGTGGAACACAGTCTCAGCCCGGTGATGCACAACGCCGCCTTCGCCGCGCTGGGGATGGACTGGGCCTACGTGCCCTTGCCCGTCTACCCGGACCACGTGGGCGAGGCGGTGCGCGGATTGCGCGCTCTGAACTTTGCCGGAGCCAACGTGACGGTGCCGCACAAGCAGGCAGTGCTCGCCCACCTGGACGAGGTGAGCCACGCCGCCCAGGTCATCGGCGCGGTGAACACCATCGTCGTGCGCGACGGGCTGCTCTACGGCGACAACACCGACGCCACCGGCTTCGTCGCTTCGCTGCGCGACGCCGGCTTTGACCCGGCCGGGACGTATTGCGCCGTCCTGGGCGCCGGCGGTGCGGCGCGGGCGGTGGTCCACGCCCTGGCCGACGCCGGCGCGTTGCAGGTGTGCGTGTACAACCGCCATTTCAGTCGCGCCCGCGACCTGTGCCAGGACATGGCCAAATTCCACACCGACGTGCGTTTTGAACCGGCCTCGCTCGGCGACGTGCCGGCCATCGGCGACGACACCGACCTGCTGGTCAACGCCACCTCGCTGGGCATGTGGCCCGACACGGAAACCTCGCCCTGGCCGCGCGACCTGCCCGTCCCCGGCCATCTCACCGTCTGCGACCTGGTGTACAATCCGCAGGAGACTCTCTTTCTGTCCCAGGCGCGGGCCGTCGGCGCGGAGACGGTCGGCGGGCTGGGGATGCTGGTCCACCAGGGGGCAGCCGCTTTCGAGCTGTGGACCGGTCGCCCGGCCCCGGCCGCAGCCATGCGAGAGGCGGTGCACACCGCCCTGATGTCCACAGTCTCCGAGACCTCGAAACCAGACTCTGGCGAAGAGGAGCACGTATGAAGCTATCAGCGGATGAAGCGGATTGAGCAGATTTTATCCGCTTCATCCGCTCAATCTGCTTCTCTGCTCGCGACGGGTCTATGACCCGTCGCCCCGCCGGTCACACGTGTGCCGCGCTGTGCGTAGCACAGTGCAGGCGGGCCGGCGAGGAGCGTAAGGAGTCTCTGATGCTACGATTTTTGACTGCCGGTGAATCACACGGCCCATCCCTCACCGCCATCCTGGAAGGGATGCCGGCCGGCCTGCCCCTGACCCCGGCCGACCTGGGACCCGACATGCGCCGTCGCCAGAAGGGATACGGCTCCGGCGGGCGAATGGCCATCGAAAAAGATACGGTGCGCGTTACCGGCGGTGTGATGGGCGGACGGACGACCGGCGGCCCCATCGCCCTGCACGTCGAAAACCGCGATTGGGCCAACACCGACCCTGCGGGCCGCCCGGGCTGGCGCGAGCGCGACATCCCCCCGATGACCGTCCCCCGCCCCGGTCACGCCGACCTGACCGGGGCCATCAAATACGGCTACCGCGACCTGCGTCTGGCGCTGGAGCGGGCCAGCGCCCGCGAGACGGCCGCCCGCGTGGCCGTGGGGGCCGTCTGCCGACGGCTGCTGGCCGAGTTCGGAATCGTGATCGGCAGCTACGTCGTCTCCATCGGCGACGTGATCGCCTCGCTGCCGCTCCCGACCGGCGACGCGGCGCGCCGGGCGTACCTGGCCCGATTCCAGGCGGCGGAGAAGAGCGAGGTCCGCTGCCCCGACCCCGACGCCGCCGAGCGCATGCGCCAGGCCATCTCCGACGCCATGCAGGCCAAAGACACGCTGGGCGGCGTCTTCGAGGTGGTGGCGCTGGACGTGCCCCCTGGCCTGGGCTCCCACGTCCACTGGGACCGTCGCCTCGACGCCCGTCTGCTGTGGGCCGTGGGCAGCATCCAGGCGGTGAAAGGGGTGGAGATCGGCCCGGCCTTCGAGAACGCCCGGCTGCGCGGCACCCAGGTCCACGACGAGATTTTCGTCGAGCCAGCGGCGAGTCGGGGCGAGAGGCCTTCCGCCCCGACCATTACCCGCCACACCAACCGCGCCGGTGGCTTCGAGGGAGGCATCACCACCGGCCAGCCCGTCGTGGTGCGCGGCGCGATGAAACCCATCTCCACCACCCTCACCCCCCTGCGCTCGGTGGACCTGGCCAGCGGCGAGCCGGCGGACACCCAATACGAGCGGTCCGACTTTTGCGCCGTGCCCCGGGCCGCCGTGGTGGGCGAGGCGATGGTCGCCTTCGTGCTGGCCGACGCGCTCATCGAAAAGCTGGGGGGCGACAGCCTGGACGAAATGCGCCCCCGCTTCGACGCCCTGCGCCGGGGTCGGCTGGACGAATTGCCGATGGACGGCACAGTCTGGCGGTTCGGCTACGAATGAGGTCGACCGTGGTCAGCGGATTGAGCGAATTGAGCAAATTCTGTCTACTTCATCCGCTGACTCTTTAAGGAAAGTCATGAAATGGCTCGTGTTGATGAAAGGTCATCCCGGTTCGGGCAAGTCCACCATCGCCCGGACGCTGGGGCGGACGCTTATCTGGCCCGTTATTGACAAAAACGACGTGCGCGACTGGTTCTGGTTCTTCGACGAGGTAAACCCCGAAGCCGGTCGCTACGCCTACGACGCCATGTGGCAACTGGCCGAGACTCAGTTGTCGCTGGGCCTCAGCGTCATCTGCGACAGCCCCCTCAGCGAAGTGGTGGGCTACCGGGACGGCCTGGCCCTGGCCGCCCGCTACAACGCCAGGGTGCTGGTGGTGGAATGTGTCTGCCCCGACGAAGCCGAGTGGCGTCGCCGCATCGAGGCGCGGGCCGGAAAAGGCAAGCCGGGCCATCACATCGTCACCTGGGAGCAAATGCTGGCCCTGCTGGAACGCTACGGAGATCGGCCCAACTATCCGATTGACCCCGCGCATTACGTGCGAGTTGACACCACCCGGCCCGTGGAAGAATCCTTGCAAAAGATACTGGTGAAATTGTATGCATGATCGCAACCTGATAATTACCGGCTTTATGGGGACCGGCAAATCGGTCGTGGGGCAAATGGTCGCCGCCCGGCTGGGGCGGAAATTCGTGGACACCGACGCCCTCATCGAGGCCCGCGCCGGGCAGACCATCCCCGAGATTTTTGAGCGACAGGGCGAAACGCGCTTCCGGGCAATGGAGGCCGAGGTCTGCCGGGAGTTGAGCGAGGGCCGGGGATGGGTCGTCGCCACCGGCGGCTGGACCCTGGGCCCGCCCGACAACCGGGAGGCCGTCGAAGCGGGGGGGCTGGTCGTCTGCCTCCACGCCGACGTGCCGACCCTCGTCGAGCGGCTTCGGCGTGAGCGCTCAGCCGAACGGTTGGGCGGCCCCGACGGTCGGCCGATGCTTCAGGAGGCCGATTGGCAAGCACGGCTGGAGACGTTGCTGGCCCAACGCCAGCCGATCTACCGCAGTTTTCCTCTGGGAGTGGACACCTCCCGCCTGACGATGGACGAGGCCGCCGACCGGGTGCTGGCCCTGTGGCGGGCCTTCGCCGAGACCGCTCCCCCCGACGCCCTGCCGGTGATGGCCCCCGGCGGGGACTACGCCGTCCTCGTCGGCGAGGGGTTGCTGGACCGGCTGGGCCCGCTGGTGAAGGGGCTGGGCCGCTGGACCACCGTGGCCCTGGTCAGCGACGACGTGGTAGGCCCGCTCCACGCCGACCGGGCCGCCGCCGGGCTGGAGGAGGCCGGGCTGCGCGTCGTCCGCTGCACCATGCCCGCTGGCGAGACGCACAAAACCCTGAACACCGTCGCCGACCTGTACGCCCAATTCCTGGCGGCGGGCCTCGACCGGAGCGGGCTGGTGCTGGCCCTGGGCGGCGGCGTGGTCGGTGACGTGGCCGGTTTCGCGGCAGCCACCTTTATGCGCGGTCTGCCGCTGGTGCAGGTCCCCACCACTCTGCTGGCCATGGTGGACGCCAGCGTCGGCGGCAAAACCGGCGTGGACCTGCCGGCCGGCAAGAACCTGGTCGGCGCTTTCAAGCAACCGGCGCTGGTGGCCATCGACCCGGCGGTCCTGGCCACGCTGCCCGCCGCCGACTTCCGCGCCGGCCTGGCCGAAGTGGTCAAAGCCGGGATCATCGGTTCGCCCCAACTCTTCGAGCGGCTGGAGACGAGACCTCCGAGGTCTCAGAGACCTCGGAGGTCTTCTGCACCGAGGACGGACCTCTCCTGGATCATCCGGCAGGCGGTGGCGGTGAAGGTAGCCGTGGTCGAAGCCGACCCCTACGAGCGGGGACGGCGGGCGGTGCTCAACCTGGGGCACACCTTTGCCCACGCCTTCGAGCGGCTCTCGGACTATCAATTGCGCCACGGTGAGGCGGTGGCGATGGGCATGGCGGCGGCAACGCGGCTGGCGGTGGAACTGGGCCGCTGTCCGCCCGACGCCGGCCGGCGCATCGTCGCCCTGCTCCGTTACCTGGACCTGCCGACGGCGGTCCCCGATTACGACGCCGAAGCGGTGTGGGCGGCCATGACCTCCGACAAAAAGAAGCAGGGGGACCGTTTGCGCTTCGTCCTCCCCCTCAAGGTCGGCCAGGTGGAGATCTTCGACGACGTGCCGCGCGAGGCGGTGCTGGCGGTGCTGGAGAGCGAAATTTGAGGGGATTGCGCCGGAGGTGTGGACGTTTCAGGTTGGGGGCTATCAGGTGTTGCACAAATGGCTCAAGGACCGCAAGGGGCGGGTGCTCTCGTTCGACGACCTGTTCCACTATCAAAAAATCGTCGTCGCCCTGAAAGAAACAATGCGCCTGATGGAGGAGATTGATGACCTCATCCCCGCCTGGCCCATCGAATAACTGACAGCACTTACGCGGTTTAGGTTTGTAGTAACGACTTCAGTCGTTCACAGCAAGGCCAAAGCGACTAAAGTCACCACTACATCCCCATATCTTGGGATTCACCGGCTGCCTTTCCCCAAGACATTAGAGCCATCCGAAATTCGCCAGATTCCTGTAACTGAGAAGGGGAATCACCTTGATCGTTTACCTCTTGCAGGGCATGACCCTGGGACTGTCGGCGGCGGCCTCACCTGGCCCCTTTCAGGCCTATCTGTTGGCACAAACTTCAAAGAACGGCTGGCAACGTACCTTGCCCGCCGCTCTGGCCCCTCTGCTCAGCGATGGGCCAATTATCGCCCTGACCCTGCTGGTGCTGACTCAAACTCCCGACTGGTTCCTCAGGGCGCTGCGCATTGTGGGAGGGTTTTTCATCCTTTACCTGGCCCAAAAAGCATACACCACCTTCAAAACGACCAGCCCCACCCTTCAGCCCGTGGAGGCAGCCGGGCAAAGTTTGCTCGAAGCCACTTTGATGAACGCTCTCAACCCCAATCCTTACATTTTCTGGAGCATCATCGTCGGTCCCATCCTTCTGGAAGGCTGGCAACAATCGGCCAGCCTGGGCGTTAGCTTCGTCGTCGGCTTTTACGGCACGCTGGTCGGCGGTTTCGCCGGTTTTATCATCCTTTTCGGGGTCGCCCAGCGACTCGTTCCCAGAATCAACCGTGCTTTGAGTGGCCTCTCTGCCCTGGCTCTGGTCATCTTTGGCTTCTATCAACTGTGGCTTGGGATAACCGCGAGGTAATTACTTTGACATTGTCAAGTTACTGACCTGCTCTTCGAAACGCCGGTTTTTCTCTGCCGGGATTTGGGGATTGGGGGATAAAACTCAGGTTAAAGCCCCTCACCCCCAAACCACGGCGAACCTGGTATAATACTGCCTGGAGGTATGACACAATGACGAACTACGACGTGGCAATCATCGGTGGGGGACCGGGCGGATACGTGGCCGCCATCCGCGCCCGCCAGCTTGGGCTCAAGACCGCCCTGGTCGAGAAAGAGCACCTGGGCGGCGTGTGCCTCAACTGGGGGTGCATTCCCACCAAAGCGCTGCTGCACAACGCCGAGGTGATCCACCTGCTGGGCCAGGGCAAGACGTATGGCTTCCGCTTCGACCAAGACAGCCTCACCGTGGACTACGGTGCCGCCCAAAAGCGCAGCCGGCGGGTGTCGGCGCGGCTGGTGAAGGGCGTGCAGTTCTTGATGAAAAAGAACGAGGTGGACGTGTTCGAGGCGGCGGGGACTCTCAAATCGGCGACGGAGGTGGCGCTCTCCACCGGCGACACGCTGTCGGCCAGACACGTCATCCTGGCGACCGGCGCCCGTGCCCGCTCCATCCCCGGCATCGAGATCGACGGCGACCGCCTCATCAGCGCCCGCCACGCCCTGGCGCTGACCGAAGCGCCCCGGTCCATCGTCGTCGTCGGGGCCGGGGCCATTGGCGTCGAGTTCGCCCACCTGTGGCGAATCTACGGTGCCGACGTCACCCTGGTCGAGATGCTGCCCACCGTCCTGCCACTGGAAGATGCCGACATCGGACAGGAGATGGCCAAAGCCTTGAGCAAGCAGGGCATCAAAATCCACACCAGCACCAGAGTGGAAAAGGTGGCGACAGATGCCTCCGGCCTGACCCTCACCGTCTCCAGAGACGGCGAAACCCAGACCATCACCGCCGAGAAGGCGCTGGTGGCCATCGGCGTGCAGCCCAACAGCGAAAACCTGGGGTTGGAGGCGGTCGGGGTCGAGACCAACCGGGGCTGGATCACCGTGGACGAGACGATGCGGACCAACGTCCCCACCATCTACGCCATCGGCGACGTGACGGGAGTGATGCCCCTGGCCCACGTGGCCTCGGCGCAAGCCATCGTGGCCGTCGAGACCATCGCCGGCCTGGAACCGGAACCGCTGGCCTACCCCGACATTCCCCGCTGCACCTACGCTTCGCCCGAGGTCGCCAGCGTCGGCCTGACCGAAGCGCAAGCGCGAGACCAGGGCTACGACGTGAAAGTCGGCCAGTTCCCCTTCCGCGCCAACGGCAAGGCCCTGGCCATCAACGACTACGAGGGCTTCGTCAAAATCGTGTCCGACGCCAGATACGACCAGATTCTGGGCGTGCATATGATCGGCCCCCACGTGACGGATATGATCGCCGAGGCGGCCGGTATGATCCGCCTGGAGACGACGACCGAGGAACTGGCGCGCACCGTCCATCCCCACCCGACCTTATCTGAAGTGGTGATGGAGGCCGCTCACGCCGTGTTAGGCCAGGCGATTCACATCTAGGATTCTCCCCCAATGAAATGCACCCTTTCCGCCGGCTGCATTTCAATTCTATTGGCGTCGCCTGGGACTGCCCGTCCTGCCTGCACCTGGGGTGCGGCACAGGTGGCCTCCGGGCCGGGGAAAGCCCCAGGCTAACACTTGCGCCTGCGCGCAGTGCAGGTGCAGGGGAAGGACGCTGCCCATAGGTCCCCTTTGGGGAAAAGCGCCCTAAATCTCCGTCTTG
>JAJRXB010000067.1 GCA_024276515.1 Chloroflexota bacterium | reverse complement strand
TGCTCACTGAAGTCCTTGCCCAGTTTTGTGATATAATCCATTTCGAGCCTCCTTGGGTTTGGTTTGACTAACCCTATCTTACCTGATAGCCCAAGAAGGCTCAAACTCTCTATCTCACCAACAGATCGTTCGTGCACCCAGAAAGGGGTGCCCGGGTAGGGAGCGGCAATGTGGAACAGGGCGATGTCCAAAGGCAGCCGCTTGCTGTACTCGATGGTCTGGCGAACCGTCTCCTCGGTCTCGCCCGGCAGCCCAATGATGAAATAGCCCCAGTTCTTGATCCCGGCCGCCCTGGCCCAGCGCAGCGCCCGGACCGCCTGCTCCTTGCGATAGCCCTTGTGCGCCCGCTTCAGGACCTTCTCGTTCGCGCTCTCGATGCCCCAGGCGATCAGCCAGCAGCCGGCCCGCCCCATCAGACGCAGCATCTCCTGGTCCACGTAATCCACCCGGCTGTTGCAGGTCCAGCGCACCTTCAGGCCCGAGGCGATGATCAACTCGCACAGTCCCACCACCTGGTCCCGGCTCACGGTGAAGAGGTCGGCGTACATGTGGACGTTGCGGACGCCCAGCTCGGCCAGCCGTTTCAATTCGGCCACGATCTTCTCCGGCGAGCGCAACCGCACATTATGCTGGTAGCTGACGTGCTTGATGCAGAATTTGCACCCGGCCGGGCAGCCACGGCTGGTGACGATGAAAGTGAAAGGTCCCTTGAGCATCGGCATCCGTTGCTTATCCAACGGCAGCAACTCGTGCAGCGGCATAGGCAGATCGTCCAGGTCGGGGATAAAGGGCCGGTCGGGGTTGATGACGACCTCGCGCCCGTCGCGCCAGGCCAGGCCCTTGATGGCTGATAGCTGGTGACTGATGGCTGATGACCGGTCGCTGGCGGCCGACAGGGCATCCAGGGACCAGGCGGGTTGCCAGGTGGGGTCAGCGCCGGCCAACAGCTTGTAGATGCGTCCATCCTGGCCGGCGACGCGCCCATCCGCCCCCCGAAAGCGACCGTCGCTGATCTGCCAGCGGCCGTCGGCCACCTCCAACGTGTCTATTAGCTCGCGCAGGGTCATCTCCGGCTCGCCCCGGAGCACAAAATCCAGCGCCGGGAAGGGGCGCATGGTCTCCAGCGTCAGCGGGGTGACGTGGGTGCCGAAGGCGATGGTGCGAGCGCCCAGGGCTTTGGCCAAAAAGACGCCATACATGTCGTTGCGCAGCGTCGGCGCCGTCACCTGGGTCAGGTAATACCTGGGCCGTTTCCTCTCCAGCAGCCGCTCGAACTCGGGCCAGGTCATCCGGGTGGCGATGGCGTCCACCACCTCGACGGTGTATTCCGGGACCAGCAGCGCCGCCATCTGGGCCAGGCCGACCTGGGGCCAGATCATATTCTCGCGGCTGCGCCGGCCCACCCGGTGCTGACTGCGGATCCAGATGCCGCCGTCCGGCGCCGGAGGGTTCACCAACATTACGTCCACACTACTGGAAAGATGACTGGAGGAGGTCAGCGTCCCCACTGCTGCCCCGGCGTCGGGAAAGCGGGCCGGTCGCAGCGGGGGAATGCGTCGCGTGCCCAAATTGGCCCCAGGTTCAGGCGACAGCTTGGCCCTGTCACTCATATCTGAGCCTGAGCCTCAACCTTAATCTCAGTCTTGACCTCGCCCCGGCCATTCCCTTGCATATCGCTGGCGATCAGGTTATCCCGGACTTTCAACGCCTCCAACACCTGCATCTGCACCCCGGCGATCATCAACTGGATGCCCACCAGCGACAGGGAGGCGCTGCCCAGGTAGTAAATCCACAACCGAGACACCGGCCAGCCCCGCAGGCCGAGGGTCAGGCTGACCAGTCCCATCACCAGGCCAAACAACAGCGCCCCCAACCCCATCCCGCCAAAATGTCGGTCCAATCTTTTCTTAAAAATGGGGCGACCCCAAAAGCCTTGCCGTACCGGCTGCTTGTGAAACAATGCCACGAAGTAGTTGAAGCTGATGCCCAACGCCAGAATGCTGACCCCGGCCACGGCCAATACCAGGGCTGCGAAGAGGGCGAAGGCGCCCAACGGTCCCACCGAGGTGACGCCCCGCAACCGGGTGGCCACCAGTCCCAACCCGATGAGGGTCGCCAGGGTCAGCGCCGTGGCGCCCACCAGTCCGAGCGGCCGCACCGGGTTGTAATTCAGGGCGGTCCACACAATGGACTGGGCGAAGGTCAGGCCATCCCGCACGGCGTTGAGCTTGGAGCGCCCCACCCGCTCGCTGTACGGGATCGGTATCTCGACCATCTTCAGTTGTTCGTGCAGCGCCCGGATGCTCATCACCGGGGTCAGGTTGAGTCCATCCGGCAACGGGTAAAGACGCTTCAAGATGGACTTCCTGAACACCCGCATGCCGCTGGCGGAGTCGGTAACGTGCCGGGCGCTGATCAGGCTCACCAGTCTGGCGAAGATCAGGTTCCCCAGCCGGCGCACGATGGGCATCTGGCTCTCCGTGCCCGCCATACGGGAGCCGACGACAATGTCGGCATCCTGATCCAGTGCTGCCTGACAGAGGGCGGGGAAATACTCAGGAGGATAGGTGCCATCGGCATCCAGGAAACCGATCCACTCGCCGCAAGCAGCGGCGAAGCCGGTCTTCAGCGCTGCCCCGTAGCCAGCGTTGGTCACGTGGCGGATCAGTCGCACGCCCGGTGTGGCGGCCACCAGCCTCGGTGTGCGGTCAGTAGAGCCGTCGTCCACGACGATCAACTCCAGGTCCCGAACACCCACCCCCTCCAGGCTCGATCGGGTCGTCAACACCCGGGCCATAACGTCCTGGATGCACTCTTCCTCGTTCAGTGCCGGGATCACAACGGAAAATGTAGTCATCGCAAACCTCTCACTGTGTTGTGAACAAACTACAAGTAAACCGACATATCTGCCGGAATTGGTTGCCCCGGCTTGATACGCTTGAGCACCCGGGCGGGCACGCCGCCGACCACGGTGTGCGGTGGAACATCCTGCGTGACCACCGCGCCAGCGGCCACCACTGCGCCCCGGCCTACCGTCACCCCATCGGTGATAATCGCGCCAGCGCCAATCCAGACGTCATCCTCCACGACGATCCCCTCAGCGGTGATGCCCTGCTCGATGATCGGCCGGGTTGGGTCGGCGTAAACGTGGTTCACGGCCAGCATCTGCACCAGCGGAGCAGTATACACCCGATCGCCGATGGTGATGCCTCCCTGCCCGCGCAGCACGTTGAGCTCGCCGATCAAACTATCTCGTCCAATATGGATGAAAGCGTGGGGAAGGTCCCGAAAATTGTACACGTGCAAGACCGCACCGTGCATCACAAAGCTGTTCTTACCGATGACGATGCCACCGGGACATGCGTGGAGGTAGACCCCGTGATCCAGGTAGGTATTGCATCCCAGATGGACGTGGTTCGCAAAGCGCAGGCGCACCCCATCCTCTATAGCTGCTATGCCATCCACGTGCAGGATCAGCCGGTACAGCAAGGCCCGCAGGCCGATCCCGACCACTGTGGGCAGCCAGCCGACCAATGCACAAAGAAACTGCTCCAGGACGTAGCGGCTGGGGCTGCTCGCCTGGCGGCTGATATACAGCTTGAGCCTGGCTGTGAGTCCAGGCTGACTGGAATTGGAAGATGGGCTCATATATTTTTTGCGGCCTG
>JAJRXB010000066.1 GCA_024276515.1 Chloroflexota bacterium | reverse complement strand
GTGAGCGTGATGTATCCCACCACAGAACCCATCGCCACCCTGCAAACCTGCTACCCCTATCTGGTCGACACCCACCGGCTGGTCGTCGTCGGCGAATTGGCGGATTAGCCCCTCTGGTGGTAAAATGACCGCCGACAACAAACAGCCGACCGCCGGCCACCAGCCACCAGCAAATCGGTCAGTTCGCGGTCCGAGGGTGTTTTAAAAGTGCTCGGTGCGCGTAGTGACGACTTCAGTCGTTACTTGCCTGCCTGAAAACGACTGAAGTCGTCACTACCGATGCGTAAATTGCGACTTTTAAAACACGTGGTCGGCGGTTATGGACAAGGAGATTGTTATGGCCAAGAAGAGCCGCCGCGCTCGTCGTCAGAAGAAAAGCAAGCCCCGTCGTCGCTCCACGCCGCCGGCTGTGGCAGCACCACAGCCAGCGGTGAAGGCGACAAAGCCTGAGATCACACCCGCTAGCGCCGGCAACGCCGTCGCCTCGCCGGCCCCACGCCAGCAGGTGGATTTCAGCACCGAATACCATTACGTGATCAACGACCTGCGAAATATGGCCGTCATTGCCGCTGCCATGCTGGTCGTGCTCGTCGCGTTGTCGTTCGTGATCCGCTGACCGATCCCTATACCCCCAGCGCGTCGGCCACTACCTCGTGCGGCGGTGCGCGAAAGCGTCCCCAGTCGGACCAGGGGGCGGGCAATGCCCGAAGCTGCGCCGTCACCCGCCGAAGTTCCGACGGGGGCACGTAACGGAAGCCGGTGATCTCTTCCTCCAGGTCCTGCACGGCCGGCGCGCTGTCGTTTGTCTGCACCACAAACACGTAGGAGACGAAGGGGAGTCGTCTCTGGCCGTGACGAAACTCGTACTCAACCGTCCCCAGGAAGCGGCTCACGGCGACGACCAGGCCCGTTTCCTCCTTCGTCTCCCGCAGCACCCCCGCCAGCACCGTCTCATCCGGCCGAACACCCCCGGTGGGCAGTCGAAAGACCCCTTTTGGATAAAATCGTTTGGTGTGGAGCAGCACTTGCCCGTCGGGACGTTGGATGGCCAACACCACCTCGCCGCGCCGGTTTGGGTGTTTTGTCATCTTCTCCAACCAACCCTCAAAGGACCGGGCCGATACCTCGACGGTCACTCGCCGTCGCCGGCCCGGCCCGTACTTTGCAAATAGCTGCGCTATTTCGGATTCGTCTATCAAATCAGTCGGTGCGGGGCCTTGCACCAGATTCCTCCTTTTTGCGCCGTTGGGCCCAAAGCCAGATGCTCCCCCAACCGGCCAGCAAGGCCAGAGTCGCCAGCACGCCTCCTTCGGGGCCAAAGTCCCCGCCGGTGAACACCTGCCCTCCCTCGCTGACCACCGTGCGCAACACTCCCCGATAGGCCAGGCCGCTGACCGGCAACGAGGCGAGAGGTCCCAGGGCGAAATTCCAGCCCGCGTGCAACGCCGAGGGCAACCACAACCGCCGGGTGACGAAATAGGCGTAGGCCGCTACCACCCCAAAGAGAGCGATGTTGACCATCGCCAGCGGATTGAACTCTACGTAAAGAAAGTTGAAAATGTGCAACAGGCTGAAGCCCACGGCCGTCACCAGGGTCGCGCCCACCGGGCCCAGCCACTCATCGAGCGATTGAAGCAAGTATCCGCGCATTGGAATCTCTTCGCCGGTCCCTTGCAAGATGAAATAGACCAGGAAGCCCAACACGAAAAGGGGACCGGCCACGCCCAGGTCGGCCGCGCTGCGAATCCCCTCCAGCTTCAGCAAGCCGAGCGTCCCCTCAACCAAAACAATCCCGCCGACCATCCCAACGCCGAGGGCCAGCCCCAGGCCAAATTCGCTCCCCCAGCCCCGCGACAGTGCAAATCCAAAGGAGGCAAAAGGCCGCCGGTCCAGGAAACGGACGAAGATGAAGGTGACCAACAAGAGGGAAAGGAACTGGCTCAGGAAGACCCCTATCCCCACGAGCAACGGCCAGTTGACGATGTCTGCCAGTCTCGCCATCACCGCCGCCGGATCCGCCTGGCGCGCAGACAGGTAGCCGGCGTAGATCATCAGCGCGGGAAGCTGGCCGAGCGAAGCGACCAGCAGCCAGGCCGGCAGATACAGAACCGACCGCCAAAAGGGGTGAAGTTTGCCATCCCTGATGAAAAGGCGTTTGAGCCAGCTATCGGTGTGTTGGGTCATAGGAATCACTCCGTTGTATCAACGTACCAGGCGGCGGCGCTCTCCATCGGGCCGGCAAACGGCCCCGCCGCCAGTCCGTAAACGCCCGGACGGGTCAACACGGCAGCGTCGGGCACAAACAAAAAGTCGTAGGGGCGCTCCTGGGCCAGCACGCGCTGAATCTGCCGGTAGCGTTCGGCACGGCGGGCCGGGTCGCAGCCGGGGACGGCCAGTGCCTCGCCCAGCAAGCGGTCCACCGTCTCGTCGGCAAAAGAGACGAAGTTGTACCCC
>JAJRXB010000065.1 GCA_024276515.1 Chloroflexota bacterium | reverse complement strand
GTCCCCGGTTTTGCAGAGGCCACACTCGCACTCGCGAATCGCTATCTCAACTTTTTGAGTCATAGGGTCATATCCTTGTTGGGGTTTGCCTGATTATACCACACGCGCGGGAAGTAATTCTTTTACGGACCCTTAGGTATCGTCATCTGTGCCTCAGCCATTTTGCCATCTCGCAGAACCTAGCATCACACTCCGTACTGAGCCGCCTTATTTCCAAAAATGATAACAAGCGACGGCCTCGCTATCATTTTAGGCCAAAAATGATAATAACGCAACCCTCAGTTTGCGTTTCTGTACCGGTGGGCACGGGATAGATGCCAGTCTCTCTGGAGCCCCTGGTGGGCGATGTGCTCTGCGTCAGCTATTCCGCCACGCGTCGAAGCCCAGGCTGGCCAGCACGGTGTCCAGTTCGGCGTCGGCCTCGCGGCGCTCCTCCTCGGCTTCGGCCAGCAGCACCAACGCCTCTTCCAGCGGCAGCGGCGGTTCCACGTCGTTGCTGGCCACATAGCGGCTGGGGCTGAGGTTGTAGTCATTGCGCGTCGCCTCGGCCGTGGTGATGATGGCACTCACCTCATCTTCGGCCTGCCAGTCGCGGTGTAGCCCGTAGATCTGCCGGATGTGCTCGTCGGTCAGGTAGTTCTTGGGCCGCCCCTTGGCGCACAGCTTCGAAGCGTTGATCAGCAGGATCTCGCCGGGATGCGGCTTGGCCTTGTCGATCACTAGGATGATGCCGGGCGCGGTGGTGTTGTAGAACAGGTTCTCCGGCAGAAGGATCACCGTCTCCACCCAATCGGCCTCGACGAAGGCCTTGCGCACATCCCGCTCCTTGTTGCTGCCCTGGTTGCCGCTGCCCCGCGAGACCGCGCCCGTGTCGAGTACCACGACCATCTTGCCGGTTTCGTTCAGCGAGGCAGCCATGTGCTGGATCCAGCCCCAGTCGGCCGAGCTGGACGGGGGGTAGCCGCGCTCAAAGCGGCCAAAGGTGTCGTTCTCGTACACGTCGGTGGGGAACTTCTGGTTCCACATCGGGTTGGCCGTCACCTTGTCGAAGCGGCGCAGTCCGCCCTCGGCGTCCACAAAACGCGGGTGGCGTATCGTGTCGCCCCGCTGAATGTCGGCGTCCATATCGTGGATGAAGGCGTTCATCTTGGCCATGGCGAAGGTGTCGGCGTTGATCTCCTGGCCAAAGAGCTGCAGCGGGCGGCCCATGTCGCTGGGCTTGAGGTCGCGGGGGTCAACACCCTTTTCGGCGGCCACCTTCTCCCGCAGGCGCAACTGAGCTTTAATGAGCAGCCCGCCCGATCCGCAGGCGGGGTCGTACACCGTCTCGCCTTCCTGCGGGTTGAGGATGAAGGCCATCAACAGGCCCACCTCACGGGGCGTGAAGAACTCGCCCGCGCTCTGGCCGCTCCCTTCGGCGAACTTGCGGAGCAGGTACTCGTAGGCGCGGCCCAGGATGTCCGGCTCCACGTCGCCCAGGCCCAGCCGGTGCTGGTTGAGGATCTCCATCAGTCGGGCCAGGGTGTTGTCTTCCAAGATGCGCTGGCCGGCCTCGGTCACGTTGAAGTCACGGCGGTCAATCACGCCCTGGAGCTTGGGGTTTTCGCGGGCGATGGCCCGCATCGCATCGGTCAGCCGCTCGCCCAGGTCGACAGGGCTGCGGCGCACCTGATCCCAGGTGTGTTCATCGGGGACGTAGAAGCGAATCAGGCCGCGGTCTCGTTGTGCCAGTTCACGAGCCAGGGTCTCGTCGCCAAGTTCGTCGGTCAAGCGGGCCCGTTCATCGGTGAAGACGTCGCACAGGCGTTTGTAGAACAGCAGCGGCAGGATGTAGTCTTTGTACTTGGGCGCGTCCAGCGGCCCGCGGATGGAGCAGGCCGCGTCCCACAGCCAGTTTTCGAGGGTGGTGATGTCCATCTCGATTCCCTTACAAAACAAGTGCTCTTCACACCGACTGCCGCGCAGAGTAGCGGCTCAAAAAGACAAGGCGCGGGCTCCTCTCCCAGGGGTAGTCCGCGCCGGTTGCGTTCACGAGGAGCACTACGTTGATAGGAAGCTCTTCTCCGGTTCCTTCCCCCAAATCCACACAATGACTGTAGCAGCCAGTGCCAGGGCCAAGACAACTTTGTCTATCCGCATTGGCCGGGTGGAACCGCTGACCAGTGTCAAGACGACATTGGCGACGTTCGATGCAAACGTGAGGCCCAACGACAGGGCATACAGTGCGAAGGCAGCCCGCATCGCACGTTGCTCTTTGTACCGTTGGAAAACACTGACTAACAGTCTCTTCCCCAGTAGCAGAATGCAGACCATGAGCAGAAGAAGGAAGACGCTTTGAATAGCCACGACTGCCCCAGTAACGGGGCTAGTGTCTGAAATCACGAATCGGTCAGGACGAAACAGGTTCAGAAACCCGTAGCCAACGGCAGAAAGGCAAACGATGATAAACCCTTGCTGGAAACAGAATAGTTGCTCCTTCGTGATGGCCGTCTCTCTGCCAGCGACTCGGACGGTGGCATATCCCTCCGTGCTAGAGATCGGGCCGAAAAGAAGTTGAACCGTATCTCTCGTAGCATAGGTGACAGGGACGAAAACTACCTTATCGATCCAACACAGGCATGAATTGAAGAAAGGTCTCAACCGGCGATAGCAGTAGAAGACAGAAAGAAGGACGAGACAAATCAACAGCACCCAACGACCATGTCTTTCCAAACCGGCAATGAGCTCTTTAATCAACTGTTCCTGTTTGGGACGCCGACCGCGGCTCGCCCTCATCTCTACTCGCCTCAAGAGGATGAATTGCATCAAGCAGATGAAGGAATTTGGTCATCATCTCTATCTCTTCAGGGGAAGCGGCCTCGATCTTTCTCCTGACCGTATCTCTCAGAGGGTCATCTTTGACCGCATCGCCCTGTGAGAGTGGTGCTGCCCCTGCCAGACTCCGGAGCATACGCATGGCCATGGACCGCACGTGGTCGGGGAGGCTGCGGATGATACGCTTCGCTTCTTCCCCCTCGGCGACGGATTCGGGAAGTGGGGGGAGGAGGCCAGCACGGCGAAACACATTGTCGGGTTCGATCCCGAACGCACGAGCGATACCTGCACAGAAATCCCAGCCGGCCCGCCTCTGACCACTTATCACTAGCGACACGGTGGCGGGGGCCAGGCCCGCACGTCTTGCAAGCTCGCTGTTACTCCATCCGCGCTTGTCAGCCTCTCGTGTTAGCCAAGTAACGAATTCGTTAGCCATAGCATAATTGTACACCAAAACGGCACTGCAAGGGCAAAAATCGTGTTGACTCGTGCTACAATGTATGATATAATATAGCTCAAGCAACAATTCTTGTAGCTACAACAAAAGAGGGGCGACAATGGATGAGAAGCTGACCGAGATTCTGCAAGTGCGGCTGACGCGCACCGCGATGAGCAAGTTGAGAGAGCGGGCACAACAGGAACGAAGGACCCTCTCGCAATGGGTGAGAGTGAGAGTAGAGGAAGCTCTCGGGATGTACGTAACCGCGACTGATAACGACCTCGGCAGCCGTCCCGCTGGTCAGCGGGAGGTGCCTGACTTCGGCCTCTCCCCAAAGGATACGCTGTGATGAGCAATGGTCTGCAATCGGCGAAGAGCCTGGGGCCGCCCATACCACAGCAGGCGTTGTCACAGGATCTACTGTTATCTGAAACAAGTTCGCAATGGACTCAATGGAGTGATTGTCTCCGATGCTGGCTCGCCAAGAAAGAACGCGCAAGCGGCAGCCAGCACACCCTCCGCGCCTATCGCACGGCCTGGACACAGTTTTTCGAGTACACCAAGATCCCACCCTGGAACGTGACCCCTGAGCACGCTCAGGCTTGGGCCATGTACATGAGCTCAATGGGATTGTCCGACTCTACCGTGAACACCCGATTATCCGCCCTCTCCAGTTTCTACACCTTTGCCTCCACTCAGTACACCGTTCTCGCCGACAATGACCAGTGGATGCCACTGTACACCGGCGCCAACCCTTTCAGGTGCATAGAGCGCCCCAAAACGAAGCTGTGCAGCCAAAGCAATCATCTCACTTGTGAAGAAGTCGCCCGTATTTTGTCGGTGATCCGTCTCGAATCGCCCCGAGGCTGGCGGGATATGGCTCTCTTGCTTGGGCTCTACGTTACAGCCCGATGGCCATCCGAATGGCTTCATCTCCAATGGGGTGACATACGCAACGGCGAAGGAGGTTACACTTTTCACTACCGGGGCCGAGATGGCCAGATCAGGATCGCCCCTTTGCCGTGGGAACTTTGGCTGACGATCCAAGGTTATCTCAAGCGTGTCGGTTGGTGGGAGAGTATGAGCGGTGACGACTATATCTTCCGGCCACTCGATCCGACCCGGGCGGCCCGGCTGGGGATGCCTGTCGTGCAGAACAAGCCAATTTCGAGCGCAACCGCCAACCGCATTCTCAAGAAACACGCGCGGCGCGCTGGGGTTGACGAGGAAAAGTGCCAGTTGCGCGCGTTACGCCATGCAGCGGCCCGCAGGCTGTCTGAGCGAGGTGCGAGTTTGGCGCAGATTGGCGTTGTGTTGGGACATGCCGACGTCGGGACCACCCGGGCGTATATGAAAAGGGTGCTCGGCGCGGTTGCGTCTGCTCAGGCTAGCACACTGTTGTTCGACGAAGTCGCACCCTGCCAACTGAAACAACTGCTGTAGCACAGGTTCGGCTTGCCACCTCCGAGATTCGCTCATTATACCATCTTGCCTACACAAGGTCAAAGGGAAGAGAGATGTACACTCGACATCTAGACGAAATCATTCGTCGCAGCAACCTGGTTCGCTTGGCCGAACAGGCCGGGACGACCCTGCGCAGATCCGGGAATCAATACCGAGGTCCTTGCCCCCTCCATGGCGGCGACAACCCAACGGCCTTCGTTATCTACGACGATCCAACTCACCCCCGGTGGCGCTGTTTCACTCGCTGCACTAACCCCGATCGGGGTGATGTCGTGGACTTTGTTCAGAAGTGGCGCGGCATACCCTTTGTGGAGGCGATCCGCGAACTGGCCCGTGCCGCCGGTATGCCCCTCAACGAGCGGGAATTGGCTGAAGAAGAGGTTGTCCGCTTCGTCGAAGAACGACGACGCCGACAGCAACAACATGCCCTATTGGAAATGGCGGCGGGGTACTACAAGAGGATGTTGCATAATCCGGTTGGAGCCAGGGCGCTGACCTACGCCCGGCAACGGCGGTTTACTGAAGATACCATCGAGGGACTGGGCCTGGGCTACGCCGATGGGAGGCTACTCCACTACCTCAAATCAGAGGGAGCCGACCTGAAGTTGGCGGAGCAAGCCGGGCTGGTCTACCGCTCCGACAGTGGAACCCTCCGCGATGCTATACCCTCTGGCTATCTGGTATACGTCTTTCGACGAGGTGACAGAGTTGTATACATGACTGGCCGGGCGGTCTTCACAGATGACAAAGCGAAAAAATCGCGCAACTTGCGCGCGCCCAAACAACTCTACTGGCTCATCCGCCGCTATGACGCTCCACTGCTGGTCGTCGAAGGGCCGGCTGACGCCATCACCGCCTGGCAGTGGGGATACAATGTCGTTGCTCTATGCGGAAGCTCTCTCAAAGACGAGGACGCCATCGCCATTGGGCAGTTCAAGGCAGTTTATCTGGCCCTGGACAGCGACCCAACCGGGGTAGAGAAGGTTATTGCCATTGCAGACCGACTGGGGCCTTTGACGATGGTCGTCCCGCCATTACCGGAGAAACCGAATGCGGACTCGGATTGTCGTAGCGGTGAAAATGGGGAATCCGAGAAGCCTCGATTCAAAGATTTGAATGAGTGGCTGGTCCAAGGAAAGGCAACCAGCGACCAATTGGCGACGTTGCTGGGAAAGGCAGAGCCCTGGCTGGATAGAGCCATCGAGCAGACAGTTACCGCCCCAGTTTACGAACTGGAGGACCACTTGGATCGGCTGGCAGCGCTGGTGGCCCGCCTCCCTTCTTCCGTGCAGGGCAAATACGTGCGTCAGATCTGTCAGAGGCGCAAGCTTGCGGCGCTGGAAGATTTTCGCCACCTGCTGGATGGACATATGGGCAAACACGCGAGTGATAGCCATGGCTTTGAGCCCGTAGATGGCCGGATGGCTTACTACGGCAAGCCCTTGGGGAATTTCGTTGCGCGGATAACCCACGAGTTCATCCAGGACGACGGGATGAATACGCCAACCGTGGTCTACACCGTCACCGGTCAATTGGACGACGGCGAGGTCTTGGAACCGGTTCGGATCAAAGCTGAGGACTTTGAGAGGATGAACTGGCTCGGTCGTCATTGGGGAGCGCGGCCCATCGTCTATACGAGCCCGGGAAAGATTTGGCTCCTGCGGCGGGCGATCCAGGAGCATTCCCGCGCCAGCTTGGTGCGGGAGCGGGTATATACCTTCACCGGTTGGACGCGATTGGATGGGAAACCGGTCTACCTGACCACCTCCGGGGCGCTAGGGGCGGAGGGCCTCAATCCGGACGTGCGGGTGAATCTGGGTGAAAACAACATGCGGCACTACGCCTTGCCAGCACCACCGGCCGACCCGCGCTCTGCGCTGGAAACCAGTCTGGGCTTCCTGACCCTGGCGCCCCAGGAGATCACCGTTCCGCTGTGGACGGCAATGTACGCTGCCCCCCTGCATCCCCTCAAGTCGCTGAACACACTGATCTGGGTCTACGGTGTGACGCAGAGCGGCAAGTCGACCGTCACCCACTTGGCACTGACTCATTTTGGCTCTGGCTTCATTCAGGGACATGCTTACCGTGCACCCAGAGACTGGACGAGCACTGTCACGGATCTGGAAGGGGCTCTGTTCAAGGCCAAGGACATCCCGATCATAATTGATGACTTTGCCCCTGCACAGACAAGCGGGGCCGAGGCCAGAGCATTGCGGGCCAAGGCGCACTACATCATCCGTTCAGTGGGAAACCGGTCCAGTCGGGGCCGAGCTAACGCCGACCTGAGCGAGAGGAGACAGCGTCCCCCGCGTGGCCTGGCCATTGCCACCGCTGAGCAGCCCATTGTCGGTCATTCCGACGTGGGGCGGATGATCTATGTGCCTGTGGAATATGGCCAAATCATTACCCAATCGGACGACGGTGCACCAACTGACCTAGATCACGCACAAGCTCGGGCACAGGCCGGGCTGTACGCCCAGGCAATGGCTGTCTACATCGCCTGGCTGGCTCGCGAGTGGGAGCGCCTGGAAGCGACGCTTCCTGAGCAATTCGAAAGGGAGACGCGGCGCGGGCGACCCTTGTTCTCAGTGACTCAAAGCCGCCTGGTGGATTACTACGCGCTGCTAACCGTGGCCGATCGGCTGGCTCTCACCTGTTTCGCCGAAGCCGGTGCGCTGAGCACCAGTGATGCAGAGAGTCTTGCTGAAGCACACCGGCTGACCTTGGTGCAGTTGCTACAAGGCCAAGGAGAGCGAATCGCTGCCCAGTCGCCGGTGCTTAAGTTTTGGCAGGCGATGGATGATCTGTTGGTCCAGGAGAAGGTCTATCTGGCTCCCAGAGGCCAGGCCCCAGACTTTATACCACCAGCAAAGGCGGAACTGGTTGGCTGGTACGATCGAGAGGAGCCACGAGTCTATCTGCTGACGAACGCATGCCTGGCCCACGTGAAAAGCTACTGGGATGCGCTGGACGAGCGGTTCGATACGTTGGCTGACGCTTTGCGCCGAGAGATGTGGCAACAGGGGTATGTCGCTGAGCGAGGAGACGGTCGCCATCTTGAAAAGAAGTGCTACGTTGGACGTGGTGTCGGTCGTCCGCGCGTGTTGGTCATCGACGCTGAATGCGTGAGGCAGAAAACAGGAATTGTCCTGACAAACAACGTGGCTGACGATACCTCTCTGTGCGATCGAGAGGGACTGTAAAACCCTGCGTTCACGGTGGGGACGTGGGGACACATAATAGACACCGCAATATGTTGCGGATAGTTCTTTGTATGCATACTATATGCAGTTGCTCCCCTGTGTCCCCACCGCTGTCCCCACTATGTCCCCACAATCAATGAGCGATTGAAAGAGGTGGGGACATGGTGGGGACGCTCTAATATACTACATCTCGTTGTCCTATATTGGATTGACACAGTATATAGAGTTAATGGTATGCGTCCCCACGTCCCCACCAAAAACGAACTGTACCCCCTACCCCCGTATGAAGAGTCTATGCACTTGCTGCGTGACCTTCGACGGAGCGGAGCACCTGTTCGGCGCGCGGGGGTTTCGGACTGCGCCCGCCTTGCCAACTGGTTGGGACTTCGCTTGTTGATAACATCAATTGAGGAGAGAAGTAAATGTACAGACACATCGCCACCGACCCCGGCTACGGGGGGATCAAGATCTTCGGAAAGAGGGGCGCGCTGATGTTGCCTTCGCTGGTAGCCAGCGGCGGGCGCGAGTTGGTCCACAGCACCGGCCTGCGCAACCGCCGCCCACCACTCGAAATCACCATCGGCGACCGCGCTTTCTACGTCGGTCCCAACGCCCACGACTGGGGCCGCCCGGTCGAAAACCTCGACCTCGACCGCTTCGCCGGCAGCCCGGAGATGCAGGCCCTGCTCTACGGGGCCTTCACC
>JAJRXB010000064.1 GCA_024276515.1 Chloroflexota bacterium | reverse complement strand
ACTGCTCCTCCCCCGATTCTGGGCAAAGACAGCACGTTTCAACGTGCTTGGGCTATTAGCCCTGAGCTTAAGCTCGGGGCGGGCGTCAGCAAGGCGAGATGTGGGTAATGATAAGCCCTGGCAGGGAGGGGCCGGGGGAGGGTGGAATCTCGCCCGGAGATTGATTCCACCCTCCCCCACCCCAACCCTCCCCCTACGAGGTGGAGGGGGTGAACGCTTACCAGCAGGGTAGCCTTGCGAAGGCTTCGAGAGAGGTCTGTGTGACGGTCACATGCCCCAAATAGGGAGCAGGCTTGCTTTCCAAAAGCATTTCCGAACCTTCGCAAGGCTTTATTTGTTCGACATGTCAAAGAACCCCCAGCGTCCGCGCAAAGTGCGGCTGTGGCGCAAAAACAAGAGCTTTATCTATAACCTGCACCCTCCCCAAATCCCGGCCAGCAGCGCCCGGCTCACGTACACCTTCGGACTGGGGGGCATCGCCGTCCTCACAGCCCTCATCGCTGTTCTCACCGGCGCCCTGTTGATGTTTTACTACGAACCCACCATGCAGGACGCCCACGCCTCCCTGGTGCTGATTGATAGCGTGGTTCACCTGGGCCGCTTCACCCGCGCGCTGCACTATTGGTCGGCGCAGGGGATGGTGGTGGCAGTGGCGCTCCACATCGCCCGCGTCGTCTTCAGCGGCGGCTATCGCCCCCCGCGCGACTTCAACTGGTTCGTGGGACTGGGCTTGCTGGTCGTGACGCTGGTGTGGGATTTCAGCGGCTACGTGCTCCGTTTCGACGCCAGCAGCATCTGGGCGCTGCTGGTCGGCACCAATTTGCTCAAGGAACTGCCCGGCGCAGGCCACACCCTCTACCTGCTGGTGGTGGGCGACCAGACCCTCGGCCCCAGCGCCGCCCTTCGCTTTTACGCCTGGCACGTCTTTGGACTGACCCTGCTGGGGGTGGGCGGGATCATCTATCACGTCTGGCGCATCCGCGTGGACGGCGGCATCTCCTGCCCGGAACGGACGCCAGGCCGGCCTCGCCGGTTCGTGCCCCGCGAAACCCTTTTCTTCCGCGAGGTGATCGCGGCCCTGCTGGTGACCAGCGGGCTGGTGTTGCTGTCGGTCTTTGCTCCGCCTCCCCTGGGCCCGCCAGCCGACCTGAACCGCGCGGGGAGCGAGCCCGTGCTGGCTCCCTGGTTTTTCCTGGCGATCCAGCGCCTGCTGCGCCATCTGCCCCCCCTCTGGGGAGGTTGGATCGTCCCCCTGGCCGGTCTGGCCCTGCTCGCAGCCCTGCCCTTGCTCGACCGGCGGGGACCGGGCCGGGGACGTTGGTTCGCCCGGGAACGGTGGAAGCCGCAGGTCGCTTTTGGAGGACTGTTGCTGTTGGTCATCGTTTTGAGTTTGATTGAATGGCTTGGTTCGTGAAGCGTGACGAATGGTTTTCACGTCTTCACGTTTCACACATCACGTTTCACGCATCACGTTTCACGCCTTTCGCCGACGCCCCGTGATCGAGTCTCAATTAGCCTGCCATGATTACAACCACGAAACGTGCCCTGATTTTTTCGTTGGCCAGCGCGCTGCTGGTGCTGGCGGTCTCCACCTTGCCCTGGCGAGGGCCTGAGAACGAGTGGCAAGCGTACCAGCGTGACTATTTCGCCGACACCGGCGTCACCGGGCAGATCGCTGTGCGGCAAGTCACTCCCCGGCTGGGACCGGACGGTCGGCCCACCGACGACGCCCCGCCCGAACTGTGCCTCACCTGCCACCTCGGCCTGGAAGAAATCAGCGCCTCGCACCCGGTGGAGACGTTTGGTTGCACCATCTGCCACGGCGGAGTCGGCCTGGCGCTGGACGCGGACCGGGCCCACGATGGTCTGCTGCCCAATCCATCGGACTTGAGCGTGGCGACTCAGACGTGCGGCCAGGCCGGTTGCCACGGCGATCAGACCGACCCCGCACGGGATCACGTGGCGCAGGTGACGCGCAGCCTGCAAGCGACCTATGCCGGCGGCATCGCCCTGATTCGATACACCTTTGGCGCACAAAAGGATCTGGACCCACGCTTCGGCGTGCTGGGCGGCGTCGATCCAGACCCGCTGCCCCAAACGGTCCCATCGCTGACCACCTATCACGTTGATCCCAACGCGCCGCCGGCCGAGGTCCAGTTCGCTCAAAACTGCCTGACGGGAGGCTGCCACGTCACAGAGCCTCCCACCGACGTCCCCTATCGCTATCGGTCCACCGGCTGCGCCGCCTGTCACGTGCTCTACAACGACGAGGGCCTCTACGCCGGGACGGACCCCACCCTTCCCCGCGACGAGCCGGGCCATCCCGCCCGCCACCGGTTCACCACTGCCATCCCTTTCAGCCAGTGCAATCACTGTCACAACCGGGGCAACTACTCGCTGCGCACGATGACCTTCACCCCCCGGCCCGATTTGCCGCCGGCCGGCGATCCCATCCCCCCTACGATGCCGGAGGAAGGTCGCCGTCTGTTGGAGTATTATCAACCCATCGGCCAGTTCACCCTGTGTGAATGGGAGCTGGATTGTGTGGACTGCCACACTCAAACCGAGGCCATGGGCGACGGCCATTTTTGGCCGGACCAAAAGACGATGCAATCCGTCCAATGCCGTACCTGCCACGGCACGCTCACCGAGCCACCGGTCACCGTGGAGATCACCGACCCGGACGACCCGGCCCTTCGCCTGGCGCGACTCAACGGAAACTACGAACTCAACGTGGGTGACGTGGTGGTCCTGACCGGGCGGGGCGAAAAATTGGGCAGCGTGCAACTACGAGACGGACAGTTGGTGCAATTCCGCAAGGTGGACGGCAGGCAATACGTGGTGCCGTTGGTGACGGGCAGCGACTGTCGGCAACAGCCCGATCAGCAAGAATCGCGGTACTGTCACCAGTGCCACGCTTATCAGAGGTAGAAGATGCGTAACGATGAAACGGGACCTCCCCAGGCGGTATCTCGCCGGCGGCTCCTGACCGCCCTGGGCAGCCTGGGACTGCTGGGGGTGTTGCTAAGCGCGGTGCGCGGCACGGTGCGCTTTCTCACACCGCCGGTCAGCCGGGCGCGCTCGCCCATCGTCGTTGCCGGGCCACCGGACGCCTTTCCAGATGGGGGACTGACCCCATTGCCGCAGAAGCCTGTCCTCATCGGGCGCGACGAGGGGGGCCTGTTCGCCCTGAGCGCCATTTGCACCCACCTGGGTTGCACCGTGACACCCGGCAGCGAGGGCCTGACCTGTCCCTGCCACGGCAGCCGTTTCTCGACTGACGGGGCCAACCTGAGTGGCCCCGCCCCCCGCCCCCTGCCCCACCTGGCCCTGACCTTCAACGACGACGGTCTGGTAGAAGTTGACCTGTCGCAGGCTGTAGCGCCTCACTCCCGCCTGAAGGTGTAAACAGGGAGTAGGCGTTCACCCCTCCCTGACAGGGCTTATCATTACCCACATCTCGCCTTGCTGACGCCCGCCCCGAGCTTAAGCTCAGGGCTAATAGCCCAAGCACGTTGAAACGTGCTGTCTTTGCCCAGAATCGGGGGAGGAGCAGTCGGCTTGAGCCGACTTT
>JAJRXB010000063.1 GCA_024276515.1 Chloroflexota bacterium | reverse complement strand
GCGGAAGAAGGGCCTACGGGAAAAACTTTTGAAAGTCCCTCGGCGCTTGGGCCGGTCTCCGACCGTGCCCGGCAGCGTGCGGAAGAAGGGCCTACGAGAAAAACTTTTGAAAGTCCCTCGGCGCTTGGGCCGGTCTCCGACCGTGCCCGGCAGCGTGCGGAGAGGGGCCTACGGGAAAAACTTTTGAAATTGTAGTTTGGTGACGTGGAGGTTGGAGATTATGGAGGAACTGCGCAGCCGACTAACCGATCTGAATCAACGGATCGGTGAAATCCTGGTGCGTCTTTGACGTAGCCGGGAAAGAGAAAGAGATCGAAAAGCTAGAAAAGGAATCTGTTGTGCCTGGCTTTTGGGATGACCAGGTTAAGGCCCAGGCACAAATGCGGCGACTGTCTAGACTGCGGGACGAGGTGAACACCTGGCGCGATTTGAGTCGACGGGTGGCCGATGCTCTCGACCTGCTCGACCTGGCCGAGTCGGAGGCAGACGAGTCTATGACCGATGACCTCCTCGCCGAGGTGAACGCCATTGAGGCGACGCTGGAAAAGCTGGAGTTCCAGATTCGCCTGTCGGGAGAGCACGACCGGGACGACGCGCTGTTGTCCATCCACGCCGGGGCCGGCGGCACCGAAAGCCAGGACTGGGCAGAGATGCTGCTTCGCATGTATCTGCGCTGGGCCGAGGCCAACGGCTACCAGACCGAAATCTTAGACTTGATGCCGGGCGAAGAGGCAGGGCTGAAGAGCGTGACGGCGCTGATCCGCGGGCCCTGGGCCTATGGCTATTTGAAGACCGAGCGGGGGGTTCATCGGCTGGTGCGTTTGTCGCCTTTCGACGCGGCTCACCGTCGTCACACCTCGTTTGCCCTGGTCGAGGTGATGCCCGATATCGAGGACGACATTGAAGTCAACATCAACCCCGACGATCTCAGGATAGACGTGTACAAGTCGTCGGGGGCCGGTGGCCAGCACGTGCAGAAGAACGCCACCGCCATCCGCATCACCCACGAACCGACCGGCGTCGTCGTCACCTGTCAGAATGAACGCTCACAGGCGCAGAACCGTGAGATGGCGATGCGCATTCTGCGTGGCCGTCTTTACGATTTGGCGCGGAAAAAACGAGAAGAGGAGCAGGCCCAACTCAAGGGGGAGCACGTGGACGCCGGCTGGGGCAACCAGATACGGTCTTACGTGTTGCACCCCTACAAGATGGTGAAGGACCATCGCACCGGCTACGAGGTCGGCAACGCCGAGGCAGTGCTCGACGGTCGGCTGAACGATTTTATCGAGGCCTATCTGCGTCAGACGGTCGGGCAGGATTAGAGATAGAGCAGCAGGGGCGCGGGGAAGGCCCGCCCCTACTCTTCGGTGGTGGTTAAACTGTAAGTACCGCCGTGCGTAAATTCGTTACCAGTTGGGTGGGATCCAGAGCCCGCGCCGGAATGGGGATTCCGGCGCTATCCAGGCTTTCGCAGCCCCGGAATCCCCATTCCGGGGCGGGTTTCCTAGAAAGGCCACAGCAAACTGGAAACGAATTTATGCATCACTGTAGTAAGTGACGGGGGATGTCATTGCGAGCGAAGCGACGCAATCTCGGCCTGCAATGCGGGGATTGCTTCGTCCGTTTCACTCCCTCGCAATGACACATCACTTACTCTTCTACCACTACCTACTCTTCTTCTTTGATGATGGGCAGCGCAAACGAGAAGGTGCTGCCCACGTTCAGTTCGCTTTCCACCCAGATGCGCCCGCCGTGTTTTTCCACAATCGAGCGGGTGATGGCCAGCCCCAGGCCTGTCCCTTTAACCCCGGCCATCTCGGGGCGGTTTACCCGGTAGAACTTGTCGAAGATGTATGGCTGGTCGGCCAGAGAGATGCCCATGCCCGTGTCTCGGACGGAGACCACCATTTCGTCGTGGTGGCAACTGGCTTCTATGGTTATCTGCCCTCCCTCTGGCGTGTATTTGATCGCGTTGTTTATCAGGTTTGATAGTACCTGCCGCAGACGCGGCTCGTTGCCCATCACCGGGGGCAGGTTGGCGCTGGCTTTGATGGTGAAGTCGAGTTGCTTGTTCTGAATTTGCTCCTCGAACTGTGTCGCCACCTGGGTGATGAGAGGGGCGATGGCGCAGGGCTCCATCTCCATATCGATGCCGGCTTCGATGCGGGCCGCGTCCAGCAAGTCATCTATCAACTCGGTCATAGCGGCCACTCGCTGCTCGATGGTGGTCAGGAACTCCTGTTGCTGCTCGTTCACCTCGCCGGCCTGGGACACCAGGTGCGTGGCGATGAGGATGCCTGACAGGGGGGAGCGGAGGTCGTGCGAGACGGCGTTTACGAACTCCGTCTTCATCTGATCCAACTCTTTCAGGTAGGTGACGTCCTGCATGGCGACGACCCAGCCGGCGGTCTGTTCGTCGTCGCCGCCGGAGATGGGTGACAGGCTGGCGTGGAGTGTGCGCCCGTCCGGGAGCGGCACTTCGCCAAAGATAGCCTGATGGCGTCTGGCCTTGCCGAGCAGATCGAGCAGCGCCTCGTTTTCAACGACCTCCGACAGGTGGCGGTGTTCCCATTCCTTGCCCTGTCCAAAGACTTCTCGGGCAGCGGGGTTGGCCAGAACGATGCGGCCGGCGTGGTCCACGACGATGATCAACTCGGTCGTGCTCGACAGAAAGGCCGCCAGGCGGGCGCGTTCTTTTTCCACTTCGCGGAAGAGGTGGGCGTTTTCGACAGAGGTGGCTATTTGCGATACGACCAGTGAGAAGACGCGCAGGGCCTCGTCGGCAAAATCCTCGGTTCTGTGAGAGGCCAGGTGAGCGACGCCCATAGG
Source organism: Chloroflexota bacterium (assembly GCA_024276515.1). Taxonomy (GTDB): domain Bacteria; phylum Chloroflexota; class Anaerolineae; order 4572-78; family NAK82; genus JAJRXB01. The sequence goes on along the minus strand of JAJRXB010000063.1, from coordinate 24,522 downwards.
TCCCAGACGGGTGAGGATGGGCAGGGTCAGCGTGGCGACCGGTTCCCAGTTCTCGGGCGCTGCCTTTTGTCCGACGAAGACTTTGCGGCGGACGATGGCCAGCTTGTCGGATTCGACCATCGGCGCGAGGGTGTTGGTCATCTCTTCGATGATCTCGTCGAAGAGCGTTTCGTCGGCGGCGAAAGGCAACGTAATTCCCCAATGCCCGCCATCTTCGTCCAGCAAGAGCAGGGCGTGGACGTCGCCCGGAACCAGGTGTGGGATGAAGGCCAGGACGGTGCTCAAGATGCGCTCTGTGTCGGTGGTCGAAGCCAACCTCTCTCCCATGCGGTTCAGGGTTTTCAGTTCTGCGGCCCGTTGTTCCATCAGGTCAAAAAGGCGCGCTTTCTCGATGGCGACGGCAAGCTGGGGAGCGATTCGTTCCAAAGTCTCCAGGTCGGCCGGCGTATAGGCATCGGCCTGGGCGCTGGCCAGGTTGATCACCCCACGCACCTGTTTTTGTGCCACCAGGGGAACGCTGACCAGCTGGCGTATACGCGCAGAGGAAGTGGTGATGATGCGATTGTCAACGCCTGGTTTCTCCTGATTGTCGAGTTGTACCAACCGGCCCTGGTGGCGCTGAACGATCCACTCCATGCCAGACCCTTCGAAGGGGATGGTCACCGGGGGCTGCTCGCTGAGGTTTGTTTGCTCGGTGAGTTTGTAAACGTGCAAACGGCGACTGCTGTCGTCCAGGAGGCACACACTGGCATCGTCGAAGGGGATGAGCTTGCCCAGGTGAGCGGCGATGGCCCGGCTGGCCTCGGGGAGGCTCAGGCTGGCGTTGATGGCGGTGGTGATGTCGCTGATGATGGCGGCGTGTTGGGCCTGGCTTTGTGCCTCTTTGTAAAGACCTGCGTTTTCCAGGGCGATGGACAGCGAAGCGCACATGGAGGTTAAAAGGTCCTGGTCGTCGAAGGTGAAGTGTCCGTGGCGCTTGTTGATGACTTCCAGAGCGCCGATGGGGTGTCCCTGGACGATCAGTGGGGCGCACAGCACAGATTTGGTTTTGAAGCCGATGGCTTCGTCAATTTTGTTGTAGAAGCGAGGGTCGGTGCTCACGTCGTTGACGATGGTCGGCAGGCCGTGCGCTACCACCCAGCCAGCAATGCCCTGGCCTGGCTTGAGTCGAAATTCGGTGATGCGTCTGTTTTCACCGCGCAGGGTGATTTTGAAGTACAACTCGTCGGTATGCTCGTCTACCAGGAGCAAAGAGCCGGCCTCCACGTCGAGGATTTCGTTGATGCCGGCCATTGTGCGCTGGATGACCTCTTCGATGTCCAGGCTGGAGGTGATGGTGCGGGCGATACGGTTGAGGGTGGCCAGTGCTTCTGCCTGGCGGCGAGAGGCGTCGCGTAAATAGGCGCTCTGCAGTGTCACTCCCAGGTGTTCGCCGATGGCCTGCAGAATCTCGGCAGGCAGTCTGTTGGATGGGCTGTCGCGGTCGGCCACGATCAACGCACCGACCGGCTCGCTGCCCACCAGCAGAGGGACGATGAGTGACGGGTAGACTTCCAACGTCCGCAGCAAGACGTCGGCCAGGTCGTTGTCCAGATCTCGGTGAACGAGGGGCATCTCGTCTATCACATAGGGGACGCCCTGGCTCAGAATTTGGGTGAGAAGGCTGTTAGGGTCGGAGAGGATGGGTGGGGGAGCCAGGTCGGTGAGGATTACGCAGGCGTTGGGATCGTGGGGCAACGGTGATTTGATGATGCCGCACGCAATCCCGCTGATGGGGGGGGCGGTCAAGAGCCAGATGGCGTCGCTCTCGAGCAGCCGCAGCAGACTATGCCCGATTTGCTCTAATCGCGCCGACCAGGGGATGGTTTTCATCAGCAGTGTATCGATTTCCTGCATCACCCGCCAGGGTTGCGCATGGTCAGCCACGTCCAAGTGAGACGCCTCCCTCCCCTTTGGTGTGGGGCACGTGGGGAAAGTGTGTAGTTCGATGTCCCGGTTTATCTGTTCGCTGCCGTCCATTGTATCACAGTCACGCCGGTCACACAAGATTACTCTGGTTCGGATTGGCCAACGTAAGCGTTCACCCCTCCCTGCCAGGGAGAGGCCGGGGGAGGGCGGTATCTCGCCCGGCCAGGGGTCACAGACCCCTGACGAGCGAAAACCTGTCCGCCCCTGAACCCACATCGCCGGGAGGGGAACCTTGCAACAAACGTGTGGGGCGTGGTAAAATGCAAATATGATGCGATTCGCTCCCTCAGCCGGGTCTCCGCCCACTGCCCACCGCACCCTTTGGGGTGCGGTCGCTGTGTTTGCACGGCTGTCACAGGCGCTCGTCTCCGACCGGGCGGCTGCCGTTGCCCTGGCCGTTGCTGTTGCCGTCGCCTTGCTGGCGCCTCTCGGCCCGCTGACGGCCAATCGCTTTCACCGCGACGAGGCCATCTACAGCAGTTGGGGCCTCGACATCGCCAGCGGACGCGATTTGCTGGTCAGCGGCTCGCCGGTGGACAAGCCTCCGCTCTTTCTCTACGTCCAGGCGTTCAGCTTTCTCCTCTTTGGCCCCACCGAGGTGGCGGCCCGGCTGCCGTCACTGGTCGCCAGTGTGGTCAGCGTAGCGCTGATCTACGCGCTGGGACGGTCGCTTTACGGGCGAGGAGTCGGTCTGCTGGCCGCCTTTTTGCTGGCCGCCTCACCCTTCGCCATTCTCTTCGCCCCCACCGCTTTCACCGACCCGATGATGGTTGCCTTTGTGCTGGCCGGTTGCCTGGCTGCGGTCCGGGGGCGCTGGGGGTGGGCCGGAGTCGCCCTGGGCCTGGCAGCGATCACCAAGCAGCAGGGAGTCTTCTTCCTGCCGCTGGTGGTGGGGCTGGGGTGGGTCTCAAATCGGCAAATCCCAAATCCGCGATCTCCAGTCTCCGGTCTCCAACCTCCCATTGTGTCGTTTGTGGTGGCCTTTCTGGCCGTGTTTGGTCTGGCGGTGGGCTGGGACGTGGCCCGCGCGCGCTCGCCCGGCTTTCTGGCGCAAAGCCTGGCCAGCTACGGGGGGCTGTCGCTGACGCCGGCGACGGTCTGGGATCGGTTGCTCGGCTTTTTGGACCTGCTCCGCTACGGCACCGGGTCGCCGGCGTTGAATGGGGCCCTGCTGGTTGGGTTGCCGTTGCTGTGGGTGGTGGACGGATTGGAGATCAGAGGTTGGCGGTCTCCCGCTCCAGGCCGGTCTATGACCGGCGATGCGACGGGTCACCCTGACCTGCCGACTCGAGCGTGTGCGGATTGGGTCATTTCGACTTTCCTCGTCCTCTTTCTGGTGGGCCATTCTCTCGTCGCCTTTCAGGTGTGGGATCGCTACCTGTTGGGACTCATCCCGCTGCTGAGCCTGCTCCTGGCCCGGGTGTTGACCCTCCCCTGGCGATTGCTCAACCGCTCCCCAATCTCCAGTTTCCCAATCCCCAACCTCCTTTACCTGCTATTCGTGCTCGGGACGCTGTCCTTCACCCTGCGCCCCATCCGCGACGCTTCTGCCAGTCGTTTCCCCATCGGCGGCGACCACGGGGCCTATCAGGGCATCGAGCAGGTGGTAGCCTATTTTCAGGCGGTCCCCGCCGACACCACCCTTTACCACCGCTGGCTGGGCTGGCACTGGCGCTTTTATCTGTGGGGCAGTCCCTACGACTTTCGCGCCTGGACCTCCCCCGCCGACCTGGCCGCCCAGGCGGCCGCCCGTCCCCCTGGGCCTGCATCCCCCTGGCCCGCGTGGCGGAGCCAGGGCGGGCAGGGACAGGGGCAGGCCGGGGCTCGTCGTTACGTCGTCTTCCCCAGTTGGCGCTCGTCCACCGAGGCGCGGCTGGCGCTGGCCGAGGTCGGTCTGAGTCTGCGCCAGGTGCACCGGGCCTTTCGAGACGACGGCAGCGTTTCGTTTGTCGTCTATCGCATCGAGGAGGCGCGATGAAACGCATTGGCCTCCGTCCTCTCGCCGCCGCGCTGCTCGTCGTTGCGCTGACTCTGCTCTTCTTCTGGAAGCTGGTCTTCACCAACCTCGTCCTGGTCGGCGTAGATTCCTTCCTTTATTTCTATCCATACAAATCCTACGTGGCCCAGGCGTTGCGTGCCGGCCGCTTCCCCCTGTGGAATCCGTACCTGTTCATGGGTGCGCCTCTTTTTGCCAACATGCAAACGGCGGTTCTTTATCCCCTTCACTGGCCTTTTCTGTGGCTTCCGGCGCCCAGGCAGGTGGCGGCGTCCATCGTGTTGCACGTGGCGCTGGCGGGATTGGGGACGCTGGCCTACGCCCGCCGTTCGTTGAATCTGGGCTGGCCCGGCTCGCTGACGGCGGCCGTCATTTTCGCCCTGGGAGGCTTCGTCGGCGCGCAGGCGGAGCACGTCAACCAGCTCAACGTCATCGCCTGGCTGCCGTGGACCTTCCTGCTGCTCGACATTTCGGCCGGTAGGGGCAGACACGTGGGTCTGCCCCTACCGGGGCTGCGGCGGCGCGTGGTCCCCACGTTGGGGCTGGGACTGGTGATGGCGTTGATGATCCTGGCCGGACACGCCCAGGCAACCTATATTTCCCTGGCAGGGTTGGGACTGTACACAATAGCGGGCAGCAGGCAGCGGGCAGCAGGCGGCAGGTTTCTCACATTTCGCCTCTTGGTCTTTGTCACCGCCGTTGCCGTTGCCGTCCTGCTGGCTGCGGTCCAACTGCTGCCCACGCTGGAGCTGTCGCGCCTGTCGGTGCGGAGCGGGGGATTGTCCTACCGCGAGGTGATCTCCTTCAGTCTGCGGCCCTGGCTGCTGCATTTCACCCTGCTGCCCCCCTTTGGGATTGACCTATCACAGGTCTTCGGCGAGGCGTACAGCGAGTACGTGGCCTACGTCGGGGTGACGGGGCTGGGGCTGGCCGCCGTTGGGGGAGTGCGTGGGTGGCGGAGACCGGGCACACGCATCTTTTTGCTGCTGGCCGCCGTGGGCCTTTTCCTGGGACTGGGAGGATTCAACCCGATTTATTTTCTGCTCTACAAAATCGTCCCCGGCTTCGACCTCTTCCGCGCTCCCGCCCGCTGGATGTTGCTCTACGCCTTTGGCACGGCCCTGCTGGCAGGGATTGGGGTGGAGCGAATCGGCGAATCGGCGAATCGGCGAATCGGCAAACACCAGCCCCACCACAGGTGCGGGTCAGCAAATCGGCTTATCAGCAAGTCGACGAGTCAGCGAATCTCTAATCTCCCATCTCTAATCTTGCCTGCTCTGGTGTGCGTCGAGCTGTTCCTGGCCGGCCGGGGACTGCGCTACAATCAGCCGACGGCCCCCGAAGCTTTCACCTTCCTTCGCCCCTCTATCGCCCACCTCAAAACGGACCCCGGCCGGCACCGTTTTCTCAGCCTGTCGGGCATCGTGTACGATCCGGGCGACCTGGCGGAGATGCGGGCCATCTTCGCCGGCCAGCTCCCCGAACGGGCGATTTACGATTACGTCGTCGCTGCCAAAGAAAAAGAAGTCCTCTTTTACAATCTGCCGCTGCTCTACGGACTCTACAGCGTGGATGGCTACGACGGCGGGCTGCTGCCCCTGCGCAACTTTGTGACGATGGAGCGACTGTTCCTCGACGACGAGCACCTGTCGGTGGACGGGCGGCTGCGCGATAATCTGCACGACGTGCCGCCGGGCCGCCTGCTGTCGTTGCTGGGGGTGAAATACCTCATCACCGACAAAGTGTTCGACGTGTGGATTGACGGCGTGTTTTACGACCTGCAATTCTCCGCCCGGCTCGGCCCCGACGGCCCGACCGGCGTCGGCACTTCGGACCTGCCCGCTTTCCCCACCACCGCTCTGGGGATCGTCTCGCACCTGGAGGGCGCGGGCAGTTTACCCGACGGCACGCCGGTGGCCCAAATCACCGTTGCCGACGAGACCGGCTGGTCGAGCACCTTTGATCTGCTGGCCGGGCGCGACACCAGCGAAGGGCGATACGGCGACGGCGTGGCGCACCGGCAGGCGCGGGTGGGACACACCTGGCGCGACGACCCGACGGGGAGCGACTACATCACCCTGATTCCTCTCGACGGCCCCCGGCGGCTGACGGCGATTTCGGTGGTGGGCGTTGCCCCGGCCGGCGAATTCGTCCTGCGCGGGCTCAGCCTGGTGGACACGCGCACCACCACCAGCCGCCAGGTGACGCTATCTACCGAGGGGCGCTACCGGCTGGTCCACTCCGGCGACGTGAAAATCTACGAGAACCTGGACGTGCTGCCGCGGGCGTTCGTCGTCCATCGGGCGGAGGTCATCCCCGACGACGACCGGGCCATCGCCCGCCTGCGCGACCCGGCCTTCGACCCGGCGCAGACCGTCGTCCTGGCCGACGAAGACAGTCAGCGGATTGAGCAGATTGAGCAGAATGAGCGATCTTTCTCCCTGCCTGGTCTGCTTCCCCAGCGGGGACCGACCGAAGAGATGGCCTCGGCAGACATTGTGCGCTACGCGCCGGAGGAGGTGGTCGTGGACGCCACCACCGACGCGCCCGGCTATCTGCTGCTGACCGACGCCTTTTACCCCGGCTGGCAAGTCACCGTGGACGGCCAACCGGCGGAGATTCTGCGCGCCGACGTGCTGTTTCGCGCCGTCTGGCTGGAACCCGGAACGCATCGGGTGGAATTTCGCTACCGTCCGGCTTCGGTCCGGTGGGGGGGCTGGGTCAGTGGGGCAACGCTGTTGCTCCTGGTGTTCGGGGCCCTCGTCGCATCGTTCCCTTCCCGCAAATCCCGGCCAAATTCGCAGCCACTCACCCGCCCCCAAAACTCTAATGAAGTTCTGGCTTGACAATGACTCCCCATATGATACAATGGTTGCAGGGATGCCATTCTTGTGTGTCCCTCTTTTGCCCTGGTTTGCACTTACCACGGTGTAACCGTTCAGTAAACGCGACTGAAGTCGCCCCTACAGGGCCTTCGGCCGCAAAGCCCGCCTACGCGGGCTAAAAAACCAGTCCACGCAGGGGGACTTCGCGGCGGAACGCCCTGTAGGAGCGATTTTAATCGCCCAAAAAACTGTCACCTGCCTTTGCTTAAAGGGAGCAACGCTTTTAGTCGGTCGTTATGCAGGAAAAACGACTAAAGTCGCTACTACGAACCCAGCAAATCAACCTTGACGGTTACTACTCAGCCTGTTACCTTCGCCCCGACCTAAAATCAGGCCCAGCCGACTTCAGTCGGCTTCAGCTATGAGCCTGGGGGTTTAGCCCCAGGCGAAGGGCTGAGCAGTAACCCTTGACGGAGCACTGGATTCTGATCGCACTCGTAGTGGCGACTTCAGTCGGTCGTTATGCGGAAAAACGACTAAAGTCGCTACTACGAACCCATCAAATCAGCCTTGACGGAGCACTGGATTGGCTGCTGAGAAAACAGGCACAGGTTCTTCGGTGGCCGGTATGTCCGAGTTGGCGGGATCTGATCAGATGCCCGGGTAGATATGACGATGTTGCGATACGTGCGACGGTTCCTGACTTTCTTTAATTCACGCATACGGTTCAAGATCATTTTACCCTTTGCGTTGCTCACGTTGATGGTAGCTGTCACCGGGATTTACTTGAGCACCCGCCTGGTAGCCGGCTCACTGGAGGAGCGATTCGCGCGCCAACTCATCGAGTCCGGAAGCGTGGCCGCCGATGGCCTGGCGCAACGGGAACAGTTGCATCTGTCTGCCTTGCGGGCGATTGCTTTCACCGAAGGCATAGATGAAGCAATCCTCGCCGGAGACCGCGAGAAGCTTCAGACCTTGCTATTTCCCCTCGTTGCCAACTATAACGTGGATCGAGTTGACGTGATTGACGCCGATGGCCTCCAATTGCTGGAAATCCATCGGCCATCCGGGACCAGCGCCGTAGAAGATTACATCTCGACAGATGGGGCAGACCTGAGAGATTGGCCCATCTGGCCCACCGTTCAAAAAGTTTTGAGCGGCGTGGTGGACGCGCAGGGCGACAAATACGTAACGCTGGGCAATTTGGATGACGATAACCTGTTTTTCACCATCGGCCCGGTGAAACAAGGAGACAATACGGTCGGGGCCATCCTGGTCGGCAGCTATACGTATGACCTCCTTCGCTCTCTGTCGCAGGCAACCTTTGCCGACATCAGCCTTTACGACCTCGAAGGCCGTCTCATTGATACTACCCTGCCCGGCGGCGAAGAAGCCGCCGATGTTCTGTCGCTCGATCCCAACGAAGTGCGCGCGTTGCTATCTCTCGAAGGCACCTCCAGCCCGCGGCGATCTATCTCTTTGAGAGGGCGCGAATACGATTTGCTGTTTGGCGTCTTCTGGGCCAGGGGCGGGCCGTTGGGCTTTTACTCGGTTGCCCTGCAACCTACGTTTATTGTGTCGTATGGTGCGACGGCGCGCAATCAGATGGCCTTGATCTTTGCCACGGCCCTGCTGTTGGTGTTTGGCATTGGCTACATGGCCGCGAATACCATCACCGTTCAGTTGCAGCACTTGATGGAGAACGCGATGGCGGTGGCCGACGGCGACTTTACCCGGCGCACACAGATCTCTTCCGACGACGAGCTCGGCCTGTTGGCTCGCTCGCTTGACCATATGACCGAGAGTCTGGCCACCTACACGAATGCGTTGCAGAGGAGAATTGAGGAATTAACCGCTCTTTACGAGAGCAGCACTGCCGTCACCGTTAAATCTGGCCTGAATCTGGATCAGGTTTTGCGTGCGGTCACCACCAGCGTCAGAGAGTCCATCCACGGTGCCGACCAGGTCGTCGTCCATTTGCTGGACGAGAGCGGGCAGGTGTTGGTGCCCCGCGCTTCTACCTCAGGCGAGGCGAACGGGTTCCCCCGTTTGGCCTTTGAGGAGGGGGGGATGAGCCTTCTGCTGTCCGTGGCCAAGCCCCAGATCGTCAGCCTGGACGAGATCAAGGCTTTTGCACTGGATGGCTCCTTTGCAATGAATGGAGATTCCTCCCTGCTCATCGCGCCGCTCGTTGCCGGGCAGGAAATCCTCGGCACGTTGATCATCATCCCTACCATACCTTACCGAGAGGCTGAATTGCTGGACGAGGACAGCGAGCGACTGCTGGGCACCCTGGTCAACCAGTGCGCCATCGCCATAAAGAACGCACAGCTTTTTGAGGCCACTCAGCGAGCTTACGAAGAGCTCCGGCAACTGGACGATTTGAAGACCCAGTTCATCAACATTGCGGCCCATGAATTGCGTACCCCCCTGGGCGCGATGATGGGCTACGCCAGCTTCGTTGAGAAGAGAGCACCCCGAAAACTGCACAGAGCGATGCGCTTTCTCGTCGCCAGCACGCTGCGTATGCGCACGATGGTCGACGCTATGTTGACCATTCAACGCCTGGACGCAGGCACGGCCTTTTTACGATTGATCTCTGTGGACGTTCGGGACATCATCAAGAAAGTGGCCGCCGACTTTCAACCGATGGCAGAGTTGGAAGGTCACGTCATCGAGGTCAATCTCCCGGACAAAATGCCTCACATCCAGGCCGACCCGGATAAAATCGGCCTGGTCCTTTCAAACCTCCTGTCGAACGCCATCAAGTTTACGCCAGAAAATGGACACATCGAGGTTGCAGCCCAGGATCACGGAGAGGCGATCCTGGTGAGTGTGCAGGATAACGGCGTGGGCATCCCCGCCGAGGACCAGGCGCAGATATTCGAGCGATTCTACCAGGTTCGCGCGGAACACATAGCGGGGCACGGGGGAATGGGCATAGGACTGACGATCGTCAAACACCTGGTAGAACTCCACGGCGGGCAGGTTTGGGTGGAGAGTGAAGTGGGCAAGGGTAGCACCTTTTTCTTCACCTTGCCCAAAGTAGCGGCCATTGATCTGGCCACTACTCTCCCCTCCACGTCTGACGTCCGGCTGCGTAACGAAAAAGAGGTATCGGAAGTGCGGCTGTAGTGTCAAGTTAGCGCAAAGGGAAGGCGAGCGGAGGCATCCTGAGCCTGTCGAAGGATGCTCGCTTCGGCTCGAAACCTGGAAAATGAGAAAGCCCTGAAATGGGAAGTGTGTCCCCTATGCGAGACAGAGAGACCAGACAAGATAGGACAGGTCAGAAACCTCGGCACATCTTTCGCTTCGATGCCTTGCTGCTGGTATTTCTGGTGGCTGGCTGGTTGCTCATTTTCGTCGTAGCTACTTTGGGACTACAGCGCAACACGCAGCGCTGGCTGCCGGTGAAGCTGGTGTCGCGCGCTTCTGCCGACTACGGGGTGGATACCCGGGAAGTTCCTAAGCTGGCGCCTGTCCGGCCCCAGATCATCGATGCCGTCAAACAAGATGCTCTGGTGCCAGGCCCCTCAACGCCTGCTGCTGTGGCCGGCAACGTCACACCCACGATCACACCCACGCTGGAACCTACCTTCACACCTACGGCAGCCCATCTGGCCGTGCTGACAATAGACGCCGGGGGACCCTACACGGGGAAAGAAGGTAGCCCGATCCCCCTCGTTGCCAGGCTCACCAGTTCGGTGACGGAGACCCTCACCTATCGCTGGGACCTGGACGAGGATGGACTATACGACGACGCCGATGGCATTTGGACTTCTGTTGTTTTTTACGACGAGGGCGAATACACAATAGCCGTTCAAGCTTCTGATCCAATTGGACGTGTGGTCACCGATTCCGCCACCGTCAGTGTGAGCAACGTGGCCCCCCTGGTAGACGCTGGTGGAGACAGACGTGCCGACGAGGGAGAGGAGATCGCGTTCTCGGCAACCGTCAGCGATCCGGGATACGACGTATTGTTCTATTATTGGGATTTCGGCGACGGCACGGAGGCAACCGGCACGTTACATCCACGGCACACCTATCTTGACAACGGCAATTATCTCGTGCGCCTTCGCGCCGAGGACAACGACGGCGGTGTCACAGAGGTCTTCTTCCTCACCTTTGTCAGTAACCTGCCGCCCGTGGTAAACGCTGGCGTGGACCAGGTGACCGAGGAGGGCAGCTCCGTCACCTTCAGCGGGGCAGCAACCGATCCGGGAGTCCTCGACACCTTGACCTACGTTTGGGACCTGGACTACGACGGCTTTATCTTCACCCCCGACGTCTTTGGCCCCGTTGCTACCACCGTTTACCCTGATGGACCTGCCAGTATCGTTGCCGCCCTGCGCGTGCGCGACAAAGATGGCGGGCAAACCATAGACACCGTCAACGTGACGGTGGACAACGTGGACCCCATCATCCTCAGTGTCACCGACGATGGCCCTGTGGGCGAAGGGTCGCCCATGACCCTGGTGGTTGACGCCACCGACGTGGGGAGCGACACACTGACCTATGCCTTCGACTGGGAGAACGATGGCGAATTCGACGTCGTGGGCCAGCCGGGCAGCGTGTCGCACACCTGGTACGACCAGGGAACCTATACCGTCGGCATCCGTGCCGACGACGGAGACGGAGGCCAGGTTTTCACCACCACCACCGTCTCTGCTTACAACGTGGCTCCCACCGCCGTTGCCGGGCCCGTAGCGGCGCATCTGGAAGGCTCTCCCGTCCTTTTCGACGGCAGCGGCTCCAGCGACCCCGGCATCTACGACCTTCTCACCTACCAGTGGGACTTCGGCGACGGCAGCCCCATCGCCACCGGCATCACCGTGACCCATACCTACGCCGACAACAGCGTCTACAGCACCACCCTCACCGTCACCGACGACAGTGGCGCAGCCAGCGCCGACTCCGCCGCCGTCACCATTTTGAACGCCAACCCCATCGCCGACGCCGGCCTCGACCGCGTCACCGACGAGGGGGTGCAATTCAACCTCACCGGCGCCGCCAGCGACCCGGGGACCGCCGACACCCTGACCTTCGCCTGGGACTTTGACTTCGACGGGATCAACTTTGATGAAGATGCCACCGGCCAATCCGTCGACTGGACCTATCCCGATGGACCGGCCAGTTACGTCGTGGCCCTTCGCGTCCGTGACGACGACTATCCCTACCCCACCGACGGGGGCGGCGAGATCGGCGAGACCATAGATACCCTGCAAGTCACCGTCAACAACCTGCCGCCCATTGCCGACGCCAACGGTCCCTACAGCGGGGTTGAGATGGGGCCTGTTACGTTGTCTGGGTCGGCGGTAGACGTGCCGGCCGACAGCCTGGCCTACGAGTGGGACCTGGACAGCAATGGCTCCTTCGATCTCGTCGGGCAGACCGTCGTCACCGCCTGGAACCAGGCGGGCGTCTACACCGTCACCCTGCGCGTCACCGACGACGATGGCGGGGTGGGCTACGATACCGCCCGGGTCACCATCGGCAACGCGCCCCCCACCGCCGAGGCCGGCGGTCCCTACACCGGGAACGAGGGCGATCCGATTGTGTTGACCGGGGCCGGCTCTGACCCCACCAACGACCCGCTGACCTACACCTGGGACCTGGACTACGACGGCATCTTTGAAACGCCCGGTCAGGTCGTCACCAACACCTGGCCCGACGATGGCGTTTACACCGTCACTCTGCGGGTTGAAGACGACCGGGGCGGCGCGGACACCGACGACGCCATCGTGACGGTGAACAACGTGGCCCCCACCGCCGAGGCCGGCGGTCCCTACGCCGGGGACGAGGGCAGCCCCATTACGCTGACCGGCAGCGCCACCGATCCCGGCGCCGACACCTTCACCTTCGAGTGGGACTTCGACTACGACGGCATCACCTTCGACGTGGACGGCATCGGGCAGGTGATCACCAACGCCTGGCCCGACGGCCCGATCACCTACACCGTCGCCCTGCGCGTCACCGACGACGACGGCGGGGTGGGCTACGACACGACTCTGGTCGCCGTCGACAACATCTCCCCCACCGCCGAGGCCGGCGGTCCCTACACCGGGGACGAGGGCAGCCCCATTACGCTGACCGGCAACGCCACCGATCCCGGCGCCGACGCCCTCACCTTCGAGTGGGACTTCGACTACGACGGCATCACCTTCGACGTGGACGGCATCGGCCAGGTGATCACCAATACCTGGCCCGACGGTCTGATCACCTACACCGTCGCCCTGCGCGCCACCGACGACGACGGCGGGGTGGGCCTCGACACTGCGCTGGTCCGTGTCAACAATATCTCCCCCACCGCCTACGCCGGTGGTCCGTACACGGCCACGGTGGGCGTCACGATGACCCTCGTCGGAACCGGCACCGACGTGCTCTCCGACACGCTGACCTATGCCTGGGACCTGGACGACGATGGCGTCTTTACCGATGCAACGGGGCCGGTAGTGACCTATGTCTGGGTGGCAACAGGCACCTACACGGTGACGTTGCGGGTAGACGATGGCGATGGAGGAGTCGCCACCGATGCGACGACCGTGACCGTCACCGTCAACAGTCTTTATCCTTTTGTCTGGTTAGGAGTTCCTTATTTCCTGGCACTGAGCAGGTGGGTTATCTCGCCGAGGAGAAGGAGGCGTAAGGGCAGTCGCGCCGACCCTCGTCAGCGGCAGACAAATCGCTCGGCGTAAAGTTGTTGGCCAGGTGTACCTGGCAAGATGATATGACTGAGTTGAGGAGAGATTGATGGCTGATCACTCTAATTCGCAAGACAACATAACTTTAATTCCAAAACAAGCCCGCAAATACTTCGAGGCAAACAGAAACGTTCTGGTCGTTGAAGACGACAAAACTATGGGGCAGATGGTCGCAGAGATCCTGGACGACATCGGCTTTAACGTGACGACGGCAGTCAATGGCCGGATAGCTTTTGAAAAACTTGAGCAGCACCCTGCTGACTTTATCGTTTTGGATATTCTGCTACCGGAGATGGATGGCTTTGAAGTCTATTCAAAATTACAAGCCAACCCTGATACCCGGCACATCCCCGTTCTGATCGTCACCGCCTGGGCCGACGAGAGGCACATCGAAAAGGCGTCCCAACTGGGTATCCGGCATTTCCTTCCCAAGCCCTTTACAGAGGATGAACTCTTGTACGAAATCTTCAGCTTGCTGCGTGATAGCTCCCACCAGGAGTCGTCGTAGCCGCGTAACCGTTCAGCCTCCTTTCAAAACTGAAGTCGCCCCTACGGGGCCTTCGGCCGCAAAGCCCGCCTGCGCGGGCTTAAAAACCGGTCCACGCAGGGGGATTTCGCGGCGGAGCGCCCTGTAGGAGCGACTTCCCCGGCCTTCCGCCAGGACAGGCTGGCGGAAGGCCGGGGACAGGCAATCGCCCCAAAAACTCACTCCGCCGGCTCGATGAGGAGCAAGGCATCCCCAGCGAAGTGCCCGAAGGGCGATGCCGAAGCGTCATTCAGGAAGGGTGTGCTGTCGAAACGGAAGCGCCAGTTCAAAGGAGAACTCTATGACAAGCCATAGACCTGTATACATCACGTTGGAATGGCAAGAGCAAGGTCCTCTGGAAACCACCGGCCGTCGGCTGTGGCGAGAGGGCCGGACGGTTTGTACCTCCTATGACTACCCAAGGCGATTGTCTTGCAGCAATCCAGAATGCGAAGACGGTGGCTTCGAGATAGGGGAGCGAATTGCCAGACTGCTGGCTTCTGGAAAGGTCAGTGAGCAGAATTCGCTGGTCTGCCGCAATGCCATTCACGCAGACCGGGCCAAACGCTGTTTGCACACAATCATCTACTCTATCACGTGTGTCCGTCCCTACCAACGGCACAAACCTAAAGCCGTTTCCGATAGCAACGCCACTTGACGTGCTTCTCCGAAAAGCCCTGATAATAAAAACGCTCATATTGGAATATGGTGCTCGGTAGGGGCAACCCTCGCGGCTGCCCGCCCCGGCTACGCCACGCGGGCCGGGGGTGCAGGCAAGGCCTGCCCCTACAACACGCAACGCACACTATGCCAATATGAGCGAATGAAAAAAGCCCCTGTTCACGCATCGGGGCTTTTTCTAGTGGTCTATCAACCGTGATTTGAGAGGTTAGAGGTTGTAAAGTAGGTTTAATCAGACAAGCCCGAGTAGCAACGGCCAAACTATAAACGACAACCCCAGAATCGGGAACTTTACATCCGCCTCAGTTTGGCTTGCATATTCCGCCAGTGACTCCCCGGCCAGTAAATTCGCTGGCAACCCGGACAGCGCCGAAAACGACGGTGACGTTTGAGCACGTAGGCGGGAACCCGATCGGCGACTTCCTCCCGCGTCGCCCGGACGAGGGCCGTGTTACACACCGGGCAACGCGCCGAAGCGGGGCCGGCGGTCGGAGGAAAGGCCGCCCTCACCTGGGCCAGTTGCTCATCGAGGACCTGACTCTCCACCAGCAAGGCACGCACCCCCCGGCGAGCGGCCAGCTCCCGGTCGCGGGTGAGGAGTATCCGATCCTCGGCGCGGGCAATGCGCACCAGTTCGGCATCGTCTCGCTGATTGGCGTAGTCGGTGTCGTAGCCCAAAATGCGCAGCCAGCGAGCCAGGCTGCCCAGCATCCCATCTACCACAAAACGGGGTTGTTCCTCGTCCATCCCACCTCCACCCTTGCGGCTGCCGCCTCTTTGCTTTTTTTATATGGGTGAATATAATTAAATCTGGAACGTGTCAATAACTAGCTTGGAGACGACGAATGCCATCAATCTTTCCCTTCACAGCCATTGTGGGCCAGGAACGAATGAAAATGGCCCTGATCTTGAACGCGATCAGCCCACAAATCGGCGGCGTGTTGATTCGTGGCGAGCGGGGGACCGCCAAAAGCACGGCGGCCCGTGCGCTGGCTGCGCTGCTGCCCGAAATCGAAGTCGTGGCCGACTGCCCCTTTGGCTGTGATCCCCATCGCCCCGACCGGCAATGCGACAACTGTCGCGAGCGGGTGAAACGCGGAGAAGAACTGCCCATCACCCGGCACCGAACCCGCTTTGTAGACCTGCCGGTCAGCGCCACCGAGGACCGCGTGGTCGGCACCCTCGACATCGAACTCGCCATCAAAAAAGGCGAGCGGCACTTTGAGCCGGGGGTGTTGGCCGCGGCCAACCGGGGGTTGCTTTACGTAGACGAGGTGAACCTGCTCGACGACCACGTAGTGGACCTGCTGCTGGACTCGGCAGCAATGGGCATCAACGTGGTAGAACGAGAGGGTATCTCCTTCTCCCACCCGGCCCGATTCATCCTGGTGGGCACGATGAACCCCGAAGAGGGGGACTTGCGCCCCCAATTGCTCGACCGCTTCGCTCTGTGCGTTGACATCCGGGGCATCCACAACCCCACCGCCCGCATGGAGATTCTGGAGCGCACGGTGCAATTTGAACGCGACCCGGCCGGCTTTTACGCCGAGTGGGAACCCAAAGAGCGCGAACTGTCGCAAGACATCGCCAACGCCCGCAAGTTGCTGAACGACGTCACCTACACCCAGCGCGACCTGTTCACCATCGCCGAACTGACCAGCGAGATGCAGGTAGATGGACACCGGGCAGACATCGTCATCCTCAAAGCTGCCCTGGCCCACGCTGCCTACAACGGTCGCACCCGCATCACCGACGAGGACATTCTGGTAGCGGCCGAATTGGCGCTGCCCCACCGGCTCAAGCGTCAGCCCTTCCAGGACACGGAGATCCAGTTCCAGGAATTGGCCGAGCGGCTGGATCAGGTGCGCCAGGAAGCGGCCGAGCAGACAGCCCAGATGCAGAGCAACGCCCCTGCCAGTCCAGAGGAAAAAAAAACGAAGGTGACCAGGTAGAACAAGAACAGGCGGCGACTCCCCCGCCGCTGGGGTCGCCGCCCCAAGATCAGAGCAGCCAGGCCTCCGACGACGACAAGCAGCCGCCGGAGTCCCCCGTCTCCATTGGGGCCGACTTCCGTCCCCGGCGATTGCAAACCCCCCTCGACAAGCTGACCCGCAGACAGGCCGGCAAACGGAGCTTCACCCGCACCGACCGCAAGCGGGGACGCTACATCCAGGCACGGCCAGCCCACGGCAAAATCCGCGACATCGCCTTCGACGCCACCATCCGTGCCGCTGCCCCCTTCCAGCTTCAGCGTGAGCACCACGACACCGCCTTTGCCATCAAAGTGGATGACCTGCAACAGAAGGTGCGGGTGCGTCGCGCGGCCAACCTCATTCTGTTTGTGGTAGACGCCAGTTGGAGTATGGCCGCCGCCGAGCGCATGGAGGCGACCAAAGGGGCTATCATGTCGCTACTGATGGACGCCTATCAGCGTCGTGATCAGGTGGGGTTGATCGTGTTCCAAAAGGAACAGGCACGGCTGATATTGCCACCCACCTCCAGCGTGGAGCTGGCCAAACACGCCCTGGCCGACGTGCCCGTGGGCGGAAAAACTCCCCTCTCGGCCGGATTGCTGTTGGCCTATCGGGTCCTGACCCAGCAAATGCGCCTTCACCCCGAGACGATGCCCCTGATGATCCTTTTGACCGACGGGGCCGGCAACGTCTCTATGAGCGACCTGCCCGCCCAGGAGGAGGCGCACCGGATGGCGGCCGTCATCCGAGAAGCTGGCATCCGCTCGGTGGTCATCAACATGGAGCACGCCTCCTTCGACCGCGGGCTGGCACAGGCCCTGGCCGACGAGTTGGACGCTCCCTGCTACACCCTGCGCCAGCTAAAAGCCGAGACGATCTATAAAACCGTGCGAGACGAACTCAAGACATGAGACCGAGGCTAAGAGCGTGTTTTAAAAGTGCTCGTAGTAACGACTTCAGTCGTTGATCGCTTGCATTATGAAGCCTAAAACGACTGAAGTCGTTACTACCAATGCGCAGATTGCGACTTTCAAAACGCGCTCTAAGGTTAAGGCCCAGATTGACCCAACCTCAACCTCGACCTTAGCCTCAACCTGAATCAGGGCATCTCAAACGTGTCCTGCAATACCCTCACTGCTTCTGGCACACGAGCAGCTTCGATGACGCAGGAGATGGTGGAAATGGAGGTGCTGATGGCTTTGATGTTGATGTCGGCCCGGCCCAGCGCGGCGAACATCTCGCCCGCAATGCCAGGACGCTGGCGAAAGTCGGGTCCAAAGATGCTGACCAACCCCACCGAAGCATCGTGGATGACCTCTTGAGCAGACACTTCCTCCTTGATGCGGGCGAGCAGATCGAGCGCCGCATCCAGGTCTTCCCGGCTCACACAAAAGACAACGTGATCGTTGCCCTCCTTGTCCGCCGTTTGCACGATAAACTGGACGTTGATGTCGTTGTCCCCCATCGCCGACAGGATTTTGCCTGCCATTCCAGGCCGTGAAGGGATGGCCAACACGCCAACCATCGCCAATCCGTCATTGTGCATAACTCCACCAATTTGCGTCTTTTTCCCCATCGCTTGCCTCCTCGGATTGCCTGCTCAATTATACCACAGGATGAGTAGCCTGACATACCTTGCTAATGCAACACACCGATAGCCGAGCAAGCCTCGCGCACCACTCTTTTGAGTTCTCCCGCATAATCGAAATCCCCCCGGTTGCTATCATCCCGCATTCTTCACCTTGCCTGTCACCTGTTGAGAGCCTCTGAGGATTTGTTTCGTTTGGGTGTGTTTCATTTGAGTTGGGATCAGCGTAGGGGCGAGGCAGACGCACCGAAAATTCTGCCTGGCTGCGCTCACCTGTGCCGCACCCCCCTGACCCGCTGGCGCGAGCCAGGACGGGCAGGTGCACCCGTGCCGGGCACTTCGGCAGGCAGAGTGACATAACCGAACATGACATTGTCAAGGTAGTTGCCGCTCGCCATTATATCACTGCCGCCATCAATAAACAACCCCTGGCATTCACTCGTCCGCCGTTCCGCCCTCACTCCCCCTTCTCCCCTGATATCTCTCGGAAAACGTCGTTCGCATCGCCCCTCGGGCACTTTGCTGGGGATGCTCACTCTACCGACCCGATGGGGAGCAAGGCATCTGGTTATCTGCGCCGGGTGGTGGTATAATACCGCCCGTCAAGCTCAACCACGGGAGGCAATTGATGAGCCAAATGAACAAGCGCGAACGTCTGGAAGCTACAATCGCCGGCCAACCGGTGGACCGGGTGGCCGTGGCCCTGTGGCGGCACTGGCCGGGCGACGACCAGCGCGCCGGCGACCTGGCCCGCGCCACCCTCGACTTTCAACGGGTGTTCGACTTCGATTTCATCAAAGTGACCCCCTCCAGCAACTATTGCATCGCCGGCTGGGGCGCGGAGTCTCGCTGGGTCGGCAATCAGGAGGGGACGCGCGAGTGGGGACGGCGGGTCATCCAGGGGCCGGAAGACTGGTCCCGCCTGCGTGTGTTGGACCCGGCCAGCGGGCTGCTGGGCGAAGTCCGCCAGGCGTTGACCATCATCGGCGACGAGGTGGGAGAAGAAGTGCCTTTCATCCAGACTATCTTCAACCCACTGGCCCAGGCCAAAAACCTGGCGGGGGAGCGACTGATCTCCGACCTGCGACAGCACCCGGAGGAAGTCAAGACCGGACTGGAAACCATCACCGAGACCACGATCCGCTTCGTCGAATCAGCACGGGAGACGGGCATCGCCGGCATCTTCCTGGCCCTTCAGCACGCCACCTACGATCTGCTGACCGAGGCCGAATACCGGGAGTTTGGCCGAGCCTACGATTTGCGCATTCTGGAGGCGGCCGGGGGGTTGTGGTTCAATCTGCTGCACCTGCACGGGACCAACGTGATGTTCGACGCGGTTGCCGACTACCCGGTCCAGGCCATCAACTGGCACGACCAGGAGACGCCCCCGTCGCTGACCGAGGCGCTGGACCGCTTTCCCGGCGCGCTGGTCGGTGGCCTGCGCCAGTGGGAGACGATGCTGCGCGGCACCCCCGACTGGGTGCACGCCGAGGTTCAGGCCGCCATCGAGGCCACCGGCGGACGACGGCTCATCGTCGGCACCGGCTGTGTGACTCCCATCACCTCGCCGGTGGGCAACGTCCGGGCAGCGCGGGAGGCGGTCGAAAATATGCACAGTCAGAATAAATTATGAGAGACGGGAGAGAACCTTACGCCTATTGCCCCTATTGCCGGGCGGAGATGCAAGATAACTTTGTGTTCGGGCGAACGCGGCGGGTTTGTCCTGAGTGCGGGTTCGTCCATTTTGTGGACCCCAAGGTGGGGGCGGGCGTATTGGCCGAGCAAAACGGCAAGGTCGTGTTGGTGCGCCGGGGAGTGGTGCCGGCCATCGGCTCGTGGTGCCTGCCCTCCGGCTTTGTGGAATACGACGAGAGTCCGGCCGAGGCCGCCGTGCGCGAGTGCCTGGAAGAGACCGGACTCCAGGTGCGTCTGACCGGGTTGCTGGACGTGACCCAATACGTGAGCGAACTGCGGGGGCCGGGCATCATCATCCTCTATCGGGCGCAGGTCGTCGGCGGCGAACCACGCCCCGGCGACGACGCCAGCGAAGTCGGCTTCTTTGGCCCCCACGAACTGCCGGCCGACATTGCCTTCCCCTCCAACCGTCGGGCGCTGGCCCGCTGGCGGGAAGAAATGACAAGCGGTGAGTAATGGGGATGAGCGGTCACCCCCATTACCTGTTATCCTTGATATCCCCGTCCCACCCCACGATAGGTGAAGCCCAACCGTTTCATCTCGTCCGGTTCGTAAAGATTGCGTCCGTCCACGATGAAGGGCTGACGCATCACCTGCCTGATCCGGATCATGTCCAGGTGTTTGAACTCGTTCCACTCGGTGCAAATGACGACCGCGTCACAGCCTTCGGCCAGATCGTAGGGGTCTTTGGCCAATTGCATATTGGGCAGAATCCTGGCCGCGTTGTGCATAGCCACCGGATCGTACCCTTTCACGTGAACCCCTTCGTGCAACAACAACCGCGCGATCTCGGTCGCCGGCGCCTCGCGGATGTCGTCGGTGTTAGGTTTAAAGGCCAGGCCCAAAATGCCGACGACCTTCCCTCGCAGCTTGCTGCCCAGCACGTCGCGTAGCTTGAGGATGGTCTGCCGCCGCTGGTACTTGTTGATGTCCATCACCGCCTTGAGCAATTGAGGGTGTGTGCCGTGGATGGAGGCCATGTGCGCCAACGCTTTCACGTCCTTGGGAAAACAACTTCCGCCGTAGCCGATGCCCGCATCCAAAAAGTAGTGACCGATGCGCTTGTCGTAGCCCATGCCCGCCGCCACCTCTTTCACGTCGGCGCCAAGCTGCTCGCAGATGTTGGCGATCTCGTTGATGAAAGAGACGCGCGTCGCCAGAAATGCGTT
Source organism: Chloroflexota bacterium (assembly GCA_024276515.1). Lineage (GTDB taxonomy): Bacteria > Chloroflexota > Anaerolineae > 4572-78 > NAK82 > JAJRXB01. The sequence goes on along the minus strand of JAJRXB010000063.1, from coordinate 3,400 downwards.
GGAGGCGTATTTGATCATCTCGGCCGTGCGCAGGTCGGTGATGATGATGGGCGCGCGCAGGCTCAGATAGAGTTGCGCCACCCGGTCGGCGGCATCTCGATTGAGCGAGCCGAGCACCACCCGGTCGGGGTTCATAAAGTCGAGGATGGCCGAGCCTTCGCGCAGGAACTCGGGATTCGAGACCACCGCAAACTCGATGGGCTCCGGCTGATTGGCGCTGACGATGTCTGCCACCCAGTCACCGGTGCCGACGGGCACGGTGCTCTTGTTGACGATGATGATCGGGTGGTCCATCGCGCGAGCGACCGATTCGGCAGCGGCGCGCACGTACTTCAGGTCGGCCTCGCCATCCACCCCCTCCGGCGTGCCGACAGAGATGAAGACGAACTCGGCGTCGGCCAGCGCCTCGACGTAATCGGTGGTGAAGGTGAGGCGACCGGCGTTCACGTTGCGCCGGACCATCTCCTCCAACCCCGGCTCGTAGATGGGAATGCCCCCCTCCTGCAAAGTTTTGATCTTGGATTCGTCCACGTCAAGGCAGCAAACCTTGTTGCCCAGATCGGCGAAACAGGTGCCGGTGACAAGACCGACGTAACCAGTGCCGATGACCGTGATGTTGCGCATATTGGATGCCTCCTTACCTGCCTGAAACCGCCCTCGTGGCTACTTCTCGCCCAATCTCCACAGCGTAATTTGTCCCTCGATCCCACGGATATACCTGACTCATACTGGCCCAATACAGGCCGGGGATGGGCGTTGCCAGATCGGGGATGTTGCGAGAATGATTCACCGACGGCACCGGCTGCGCATATTTTTCGCGGAAGAGCCAGCTCTTGCGGACCCAATCGGGCTTAAAGTTGGGGTTGAAACGGGACAAAGCGGGGATAAAGCACGCCAGCAACTCCTGGTGCGACAGGCTGAAATATTCGTGGTCCGGCTTCAAATAGTCGCCGCAGTAAACCAGGTGGTCGCCGCCGTAGTGTTCGGGGTCGATGAAATTGGTGTGCTCCACCAATGCCAAAAAGGGAAAGCCCTCGCCCTTCGGCAGGTTGATCCAGTAATGCCCCTCCGTCAACCGCCGTTTGAGTGCCAGGACCAGCACCACAGCCCCCATAGACTTGAGCTTCTTCAGCCCTTCCAGATAATCGGCGGGCAACGCAGGGACCAGCCGGGCCAGCAGTTCCGGCGACACGGTGGCGATGACCCGGTCAAAAGCCTCGTCCCCCGCCCCTGTCCCCCGCACGATGAGCCCCCCACCGGGCGACGACTCGACGGCGCGGACCGGGGTGTTCAGCCGGACCTCGGCGCCCTGGGCGCGGACGCGCTCGGCCAGCGCGTCGGCAAAGGCCTGGAACCCGCCGACGAAGTAGCCCAGCCGAGGCGTCCGTTTGTAAACGCGCGCCCACATCCAGGCCATATTCACCTGTTTGTAATAATCGCCAAACTTGCCGACGAGCAGCGGCTCCCAAAGGGTTTGGTAGCTGCGCTGTCCCAGCCAACGGATGAGCCATTCGTGGGCCGTGTATTTTTCCAACGGCCGCCAGTTGCGCGTCAGGCGCAGATAGATCGCGGCCGGCGCGGCGCGGACCTTGTCCACCAGCGACAGGTGAGGGAACAGCGCCGCCCGCAGATAATTGTCGAAGGGGTAGGCTTTGCCCTTGTGCCAGATAGAGGTGGTCGGCCGGGGGAAGAAGAGGTTATCCTCCTCGCCCATCTCTTTGATAAGACCGATCACCGCATCGTCGGAGGCAAACCAATGGTGATAAAATCGCTCCAGCGACCACTCCCACCGCTCGTCTTTGAAGCCGGAAGCCAGTCCGCCGGGTTTGTCTGCCGCCTCAAAGACGACGACACGATGGCCCTGTTTGGTCAATTCGTAAGCGGCGGTCAAACCGGCCACACCGGCGCCGATAATGGCGATGTTCAAACTTGCATCTCCCTGTGCAGTAATCAGTAAACGGGGAATAACTGCTCTGCCCCAATCATATCTCCTTGCTCCCGATGGGTCTGTGACCCGTCGGCTGGCGGGTCATACCTGTGCCGCGCCGGGCGCAGCCCGGTGCAGGCAGACCCGCCAGGAGCAAGTTGCTGTCTACTGTCCACCGTCCACCGTTTCTTCAGCCTGGCTGAAATCGCGCCAACTCACGCTCTCGCGGCCCATATACCAGAAGCCAAGTAGCGTGATGGGCAACCAGAGGGCCGCGTGCAACACCAGGGTGTAGCTGGCGGCCAGAGTGCGCTCTACGCCGAAGATGGAGAGAATCTCGATGCCGGGCGCGTCGAAGGTGCCCACGTAGCCCGGCGACGACGGGATGGTCGTCGCCAGGTTCACAATGCCGTTCATCAGCATCAACACCCAAAAGGGGACGCTGAAGTCGAAGGCCTGCATCACAAACCAATATTTCACCGTCTCGGCCAGCCAGATGACGATGGAGGTAACAAAGAGCATCAACACGTCGCGCCCGCTGCGCAACGAGCGGAGGCCGATCATAAAACGGTCGGCGAAACCCCGCCCCGAGGCGCGGAAGCGGAGGGGGACAAGCCGATCAATCGCCCAGCCATAGGCTGCCTCGGCCCACTCGATTTTGACGGCCAGGACCATAAACCCGCCCAGCGCCCCGAAGAAGAGGAGCGACGCAGCCACCACCATCCATTGCAGCCAGGATGGCATCGGCGTGAAGGGCAGGGCGATGAAGACGAAGATGAGCATCACCAACCCATCGAACACGCGCTCAACGATGATGGTGGCCAGTGAGGCACTGATGCTGACCCCTTCGCGTCGACGCAGCACGTAGGCACGGATGACCTCGCCCGCTCGCGCCGGATAGACGTTGTTTCCCATGTAGCCGATGACGACCACCGGGAAGAGTCGACGCAGCGGGATGCATTTCATCGGTCGCAGCAGATAATCCCAACGCCAGGTACGCGCCCACACGCCGAAGAAATAAACCGCCACGCCGGGGATGATCCAGCCGTAGCGCGCCGTGAGCATCGCCGCCCATACGTCCCCCAGGTGCAGGTTACGCAAAGCGACGACAAGGAATAGGGCGCTGATGCCAGCGCCCAGCCAAAATTGCCAACGTTTAAACACGCAGACACCCTTGATGGGTGAGGGATACGATGAGCATAGCGAGTATGATTATATTCGCGGATAGGGGGGATTGCAAATCCTTTGTACTTGTCAGGCGCATTTCAGTTTTATGGCGGATTTTGTGCCAGGGCACAAACGCGGTTGAAACCGCTCCTGCAGGCCTGACGGCCTGGCGTCCACCTCCCGTGGACGCCAGCGCGTCGGCGCAGGCCGACGCCTCGGCCTGGGGCCTTCAGGCGCGACTTTAGTCGCTATCGCCTGATGCCTTTGGCGTTTAGGAGCAATACCTTTCAAATAAGCGATTAAAAT
>JAJRXB010000062.1 GCA_024276515.1 Chloroflexota bacterium | reverse complement strand
TGTTCACGAAAACCTCGAAGGGGTCTTGTGCCCCCTCGCCGTTACTGTTGATCGTGATGTAGGCCGTCCCCAGAGGTGTGTTCTGACGATAGGTGGCGCCCTCCAGAGCAGCCGGTCGAGAGCGAAACTTATCGGTCATCGTCGGTATCTCTTCTCCATATTGGCTCCGGTTGCGCTCGCCCTTCCAGGTGTAGAGCAGCGGCAACCCCAGGTCGGCGCACCAGTTGGCCACCTCCTGGGGACTGCCGGGATGCTCGTTGCCCAGCAGGTTGTAGACCACCAGGAGCCGGTCCCGAGGGTATTCGTGATATGCCCGGTGCAACAGAACCCGGCTGTCCTTGCCGCCGGAGCAGGCGACGACTACCAGGTCCCACCAGTCGGAAGGCGGGGGCCAGGTGGGGGGCTGCGGACAGCCGGGCGGTATCTCGATGGGACAAACATCTATGGGTTCATCATCCGAGATGAGTTTCAACTGAGTATATTGACTCAAAGCTCACTCCTCCTCCGGTGGGCTCTCATTCGATGTCGAATGAGAACCCACACCCAGACCTCCGCACGTTCAAACAGGGGGCCAAAATCTACCCTGGATGGGAAAGTTGGACAGGTCCCACTCGTAATGGTCCCATAGGGATCCCAATTCCACTTGTCATTCATTCGTTGTACACTTGCCCTTGATTAGCGAGCTTCGTCAGCCAGCTCGCTCATTCCAGTATGGGCAGAGCAAGGTCCCACCTGTTCCGTTACCGATCGTAGAATATCAATGGCGACCCACAGGGCGCGCCGGTCTTCGGCGTCCCCATCGCAGGCATAGACGATCTTTTCAACCAGGGCTTCCAGGCGCATCTGCGCTTCCACCAGATCCAGGGGGGACTTGACGCCATCCGCTTCAAGATAGCCCTGGTACTGCTCGTCAATGATGCGCTGTACGTCGTCCCGCCCCACCAGGGCCGCCGACTGATCACCCAGATCCACAAGTAACCGGTGCGCCCAGCCGCGAAACTCTGTCAGGATGCCCCTTCACCATCTCCGGATCTTCTTCATACGGCTTCACCACATCGTAAATAGCTATGTATTCTGTTTGCATCACCTGATCGGGGTCAATCAGGATGTTACGTATGTGGGTGTTCATGCTTACCTCCTTCATCAGTGAGCCTCGTCAGTTAGCTCGCTATCTTGCCTCACTTCTCGTAGGGAATGGGAGACCACCCCCACGTGAGTTCATATCGTCTCACAAGTTCCGCTGGGTCGGAACCGTGAGGCGTAAACGTGAACCCACTCAGGTCCCGGCCAATCTTCCTCTGGATTGAGCGACCGGGCCGGGCGTGTGACGCGACGCGCATCTCGTCGCAGCTTTGCCAGCCGATCGAAGCCCACGAGCTCCAACCACTCCAGGAACCGTCGCTCGTCATCGGCCGGCGGTAAGTGTCATCATAGTTGTCTAAACTCCTCCGTTCCCCTTGCCATCAACGTGCTGGCGCGCTGCTTTGACGATCTCTCGCCAAGGGTTCGCTCTCCCGAAATCGCCAATTCGGTTGAGGTGTACCCAAATTGCCGCCCAGTAGCCGAACATTTGGAATTTGTATCGGCTTAGGGCGTCCCAAGCCTTACGCTCTGCCTCCTCTAGTTCAGTTAACAGTCTCTCTCTTTCGTTCACTGATCTCCTGTAACCTTTTCTGCTCCTCTCCTAGCTCCCTCACTATCTTGGCCGGAGCAATGGGATACGACGTCACCACCCCGCTGTCCAGGTCCAGCAAGGTCATGAAGATGTCCAGGTCCCGGGTGACCACCAGCCGGTAGAGATACTGACCGGCAAAGGTGGCCATCGCCCGGTTGACCATCAGGCTCTGCGCCTCTTGCGCCACCAACTCGGCGCAGGAAGCAGCGACCGGCTGCTCCGGCCGGGGCACGAGCAACGCCGGGCGAAGCAGGCTGGGAGCCGGCAACGAATGACAATAGCCCGTGCCGGGAAAAGCGTCTTTCACCTGCCACTCATCGGCCACGTTGCCCAGGATGATCTGCCCCGCCGACCGCAGGTTCCCGCAGTCCAGCCACCACAACCGACCACTGCGGAGTTCCACTGCCCTGGCAATGCTCTTCCGGGCCTGGGCGTTGTCCACCGCCCCGACCACCATAGTAAAGGCTCGGGGCTGATATTTCGTCGTCAGATTGTGACTGAAGGGAGCAACCACGTGGCGGATGTCCAGGCCGAAACCCCGGTTGAAGCGTCGGGCCAACGTCTCGGCCTTGGGCCATCCCACCTCGGCCGGCACGAAGTTCTGACGGCCGACGTTCTTCAGCTCCACCCGGTCGGGATCCACGAAGGTCAGGCGCACCTCGATGCCCCGCTCCCGGGCGTGCCAGGCCAGGCGCGCCAGGTCGAGGGCCAGGAAGGAACCCGTCCCCCCGCACCCGACCAGGATGATGTCAAAGTAATCCGGTTCCCCGACCAGCACGGGGAACCGTTTTTCGAGCCTTAGCTTCCGTTCCATACGCATCCTCGAAGGGACCGGTTCCCTCGAAGAGGGTCGTCACCGGCAATTCCAGGTGGTGGCCGTACACTCCCACCCGCAACCGGATGGTCGGGCGACCGAAGATGCGCCCCATCACGGCGTAGAAGCGCAGCCCGGTTTCGTCCCCGTCGTCGGTGGGGGAGAATGCCGGGGGCATCACGTGATGGCTGTGCAGATCGCACAGCACGTCACTTGCCTGGCGGTATCGCAGCCGGGTGGCGGTCGCCCACTGGGATGGCATCTCCAGGTATGCCCGCCGTCCCCGGACGACGACCTGGAACATCACCTCCCGTAGACCATTGACGCAGGCTCTTCGGGAAACGTCCAGGATCACCGTGAGCCAGGCCGACGGCAGCCGGGGGATACGCAACTCTACCCCCGGCGCCAGGGTTGCCAGGCCGGGCAACGGCCGGTCGAGGGTCTGGACCGGAGCCATCGCCTCGAAGTGGGGCGTGCCTGCCCGCTTGAAGACGCCGTTGGCCGCCAGCAGGTACTGGATGGGCGTGTCCAACGGCGGCAGGGACTCCCCATCGTAAACGATGTGGTATTCGGCTACTTGCTTCGTCAAATCGGGAACGGTCGTCGCCACGTTGTCCCCTCCTCGATGACTTCAGCCAGAGTGCCGTTGGCCGGGACCAGTTCCCGCAGGGGGAACCGACGCTTACCGTCCAATTCCCGCCACAGATCCAGGACGGACTCCGGGTGGGAGACACACTTGTTGGCGCTGGCGTGGTTGTTGAACTCGGAAACGAAGAACAACTCCAACGCCGCGTAGATGGTACCAGAAGTGCAGACGGGAAAGCGCACCGTCCCGGCGCATACGCCATCGGCATACACCACATTGGGGGCCGGCGCCCGCCAGAGGCGGATGTCTCCCTCCCCCGGCCGGGGGCGTCTCTTCAACGCCCACAGGCGATACTTCGTGCCATGCCCCACCCACAGCAGGGGAGGCATCGGCACCGTCCACTTCACCGTACTTTTCTTGCTTAGCCGGACGGTCACCTGCCAACGCCGGGCCGGGACGTAGATGCCGATGCGCTCC
>JAJRXB010000061.1 GCA_024276515.1 Chloroflexota bacterium | reverse complement strand
CTTCCCCTTTTGAGGGGGCAGAAGGTGACTGTCACCTGCAAAGATAGCCGGAATTCGCGACCATTGTCTGGCACGATGTAGGCGACTCTTTACCTACGGCCCTGCAGGTGACAGTCACCTGGGGCATCTACGGTTGTAGTATTAACAGGGAGACTGCCCGGGTCACTCGTCGCCCAAATATACGTATTGCTCGTCAAATTGCCAATCGGAGATGGCTTCCAGTTCCACTTCCAGGCGCGGGCGCAGGGGATCAATGCGTTTAATCAGGTGGATGTCCACCACCCGATTGTCGTTGACGCCGAGGGGAGCCAGGATGGCATCCTGCGCGATTTTGAGTCCACCGTCCAGGTCGCGCTTGAGGGGTGTTTCAAAATAAAAATCGAAAAAGAGGCCCACAAAGCCTCGTTTCAAGCTGCGGACGAACTCGTCACTGAGCGCCCCGTCCGCCCGCAGACGTTGCAGCTTCTTCCGCACCGCTCGCTTGAAAGCACGATGCTCCTTGGAGAGCACCCGCCGGTTCCCCACCCGGGTGTATTGATGGTTGACGCCGGGCGGCAAGGGAAGGGTGAAGCGCACGCGCTGGACTTCCACCAGGCACCTCCTGGACAGGATGGACTCATTGTAGCACATCTGTTCGTGCAAGACAAATCAGTGTAAGCGTTCAGATCAGATCTCTGGTGAATGGAATACAAGATGCCGGAAACGACACCTCGTCCGGGCAGCCTGGTGCTCTACAAAAACCGCCCGGCGCACGTCAAAGGCGCGGGGGAAAAGCTGGAGATCGAGTTGGAAGGGGGCAAATCCCTGAAGGTGCGCCCCAAGGACGTCGTGCTCTTGCACCCCGGCCCGATGCAGAGCCTGGACGAACTCCGGCCGCAGGCGGGCGAGGTGGAGACCGCCTGGGAGCTCCTGGCCGGGGGCACCACCAGCCTGGCCGAACTGGCCGAACTGGTCTATGGGGCCTACACCCCGGCCACGGCCTGGGCCTCCTGGCAGTTGGTGGCCGATGGCCTCTACTTTCGCGGCACCCCGGAGCAGGTCGTGGTCTGCTCGCCGGAGCAGGTGGCCCGGGCGCAGGCGGCCCGCGAGGCCCAGGCCGCCAGGCGACGGGCCTGGGCTGCGTTCCTGGAGCGGGTTCGCGCCGGCCAGATCACACCCGATGACGGCCGTTATCTCAAAGAAGTGGAAAAGCTGGCCCTGGGGCAGAGCGCCGAATGCCGCGTCCTGCGCGAACTGGGTCGGGCCGAGAGCCCGGAGAACGCCCACGCCCTGCTGCTTGAGCTGGGCTACTGGGACCACACCGTCGTCCCCTACCCTCAGCGCCTGGGTTTGACCACCTCCGCTCCCGCGGTCGAGCTGTCGGATCTGCCAGAGGAGACGCGGGTGGACCTCACCCATCTCCCGGCCTTCGCCATCGACGACGAGGGCAGCCAGGAGCCGGACGATGCTCTGAGCCTGGAGGGGGACCGCCTCTGGGTGCACGTGGCCGACGTGGCCGCTCTGGTGCGCCCCGACAGCGCAGCGGACCTGGAAGCCCGCGCCCGTGGGGCCAGCCTCTACCTGCCCGACGGCACAGTGCCAATGCTCCCCCCCAAAGCCATCCAGGTCCTGGGCCTGGGTCTGGCCGAGGTCTCCCCGGCCCTCTCCTTCGGTCTGGATTTGGGCCCGGATGGGGAGATCGTGGGGATGGAAGTTGTGCCGAGCTGGGTGCGGGTCACGCGGCTGAGCTACGAACAGGCAGAAGCCCGGCTGGAAGAAGAACCTTTCCGAGACCTCTACCGGCTGGCCCAGGCCCATCGGGCCTGCCGTCAGGAAAGGGGCGCGATCACCATCGAGTTGCCCGAGGTCAAGATACGGGTGGAGGGCGGACAGGTGATTATCCGCCCCCTGCCGCCGTTGAAGAGCCGGGACCTGGTGCTCGAGGCGATGCTGATGGCCGGGGAGGCCGCAGCCCGCTTTGCCCTGGAACAGGGCATCCCCTTCCCCTTCACCACCCAGGCTCCCCCCGAAACGCACGAAAGGCCCGAGGATTTGGCCGGCATGGTCGCGCTGCGGCGGACCCTCAAGCCCAGCCGCCACCAGAGCGTCCCCGCCCCTCACGCCGGGCTGGGCCTGGAGGTCTACGCCCAGGTCACCAGTCCCCTGCGGCGCTACCTGGACCTGGTGGCGCACCAGCAATTGCGGGCTCACCTGCGCGGTGAGGGGCTGCTGGAGGCGCAGGAGATGCTGGAGCGAGTGGGGGCGGCTGAAGCTGTGAGGGGTGGTGTGCGCCGGGCCGAGCGGCTGGCACGCCGGCACTGGACGTTGGTCTACCTGATGGAGCATCCCGACTGGCGTGGCGAAGGGGTCTTGGTGGAAAAGCGTAATCGGCGTGGCACGGTGCTCATCCCCGAACTGGACCTGGCGGTCCAGGTGCACCTGCGCCAGGATTTGCCTCTGAATAGCCCGGTGTCTCTCGCCCTGGGGGAGGTGAACCTGGCAGAGCTGGTGGCGCACTTGAAGGTCGTGAGTTGACGCTATTATGGCGTCAACCCGGGCCTCAACCCCGTGGCAATCTCGACCAACGACTGCGAGCCGCCAACGTTGCCAGGAAACACGATGTACACCAGGCCCGGATAGCGACTCTCTGGCCCTAACTGCCACACCGGTACCCCCGGCAGGATTTGTCCCAGCACCAGCGCACGCTTCACCCCCAGGCCCTGGGTCGCCACGTCGCTCGACGTGATGCCGCCCTTGGCGAGCAGATAGCGCGGCCTCGTCGAGATCGTGCGCACGATGGCGACCAGGCTCTCCGAGACTCGCCGTCCAATAGACAGGTTGCTCTCGGCGTCCTCCCCGGTGACGAGTTGGCGGCTGGTAAAGATGACGACGTCGTCGCCACGGCGCAGACCTCGATCAGCCTGTTGGGCCACGCGCTCAATTTCGCCCGGTCGGCGGTCATCGGCAAGCAGCGCCTCGACGTTGATCTCGATGCCCATCACTCCCGGTTGAGCGAGGAGCGCAGTGACCTGACCGGTTGTCCTGGGCACGTACGAGCCGACCGCGAACAGCACGCCACCCGATTCCGGCAAGTCCAGTTCGGTCCGCGCCAGGAGAGGACGAGGGGCAAGGCCGGCGCGCACCCGGACGAACGAGGCGGCGGTGCGGTAGAGGAATCGCTGGCCGCGTGCCTCGGCGGCCAACAGGCCTTGCGTGAAGACCTCAAGGTCGCGGGTGCTGGCCGCGTTTACGACACACACGTCCCCCCGCGCGAGGCCCGCAAGACGCCCGGCCACCCGCTTCGGCCCGCCACGCCGGATGTCCTCGATGGAGATCGAGGCCACGGCCTCCGAGGGAATGCGTCCCTCCGTTTTTTCCTCCACCCACCGGCGCAAATTCGACGCGCGATAGCCGAAGACCGCATCGCGCGCGAACTCGGTCGCGCCGGCGGGGACGAGCCACTCCCCTTCGGCGACGTAATGAACGTCGTTGATGGTGTACCGGCCCCCTTCCAGGAAGAAGGGGATGATCAGCCAGGCGTCGAAGTCTTGCCCCAGCGCCTCGGCCAATGCCTTTACCTCGCCGGGGAAATGCCCGCGCAAGGTCGAATCGCTTCGGCTCACGACGACGAATTCCCGGTCGGCCTGACGCGCTGCTTCTACCAGGTTGCGACCGATTTCAACGTTCATCGCTTCCGCTTCGGCGAGGGGCAGGCTCCGGGAATTGGTCAGCAGATAAAACGCCGGCAGGTCGTTTGCCAGTTCGGCGCGTAACGTTTCTACCGGCCACTCGGTGAGAACGGGCACGCCATGCACCGTCTGCGTGCCGGTGGGGTCGTCGTCGAGCACGACGACTTTGCGGCGGCTGGCCTTAACCTGGGCCTGAATCTGTGGCAGTAAATCGTCGGGCCATTCGTCTGGAAGGCTTGCCAGCAAATTCTTTTTGTTGATAGGTTTCTTATCCATGCCTGCTCCTCAAAGGCTGGGACCGAGACTCAGTCTCCCGCAAGTTCAACCTGCACACCGCCAGTGGCCCCCGATCCAGGAATAGAGCCCGTTTGCCTTGCGTCCCCTGGTGTGGCCCCGGTTCGCCTGGGGGCGGGTCCATCTAGCGGATCCGTTGCAGCCGCCCTTCGTACTCGTCAACGGTCGACTGTGCCATGTTCATCCCTCCCGCTGAACAAGCAAGCCAGTAAGCGTTCACTCCCTCCCCTTCGTAGGGGGAGGGTTGGGGTGGGGGTGGAGGGGACGCCGGAGAAACTGCCTGCATCCCGGACGGAATCTCTCTGCGGGCGAGATTCCACCCTCCCCCGACCCCTCCCTGTCAGGGAGGGGTGAAACGCTTACCAAAGCCATTTGCTGTCAGCATCACCGGTTCACGCTGCTTCGGGCGGATAGACAAGGACATCACCCGGCTTGAGGATGACGGGCTTGACCGCCGGGCTCTCGTCGGAAATGAGGATGACTTTGCCTTCGCTGTTGGTGATGCGGTAAGCCGCCCCACCCGAGAACTGAATGTGTGTAGCCACGTAACGCCACCCTCTATTTCACTGCCCCCATGGTCAGGCCGCGCACCAGGTAACGCTGCACGACGAAACTCATAAGGAACAGGGGCAGCATGGCCATCACCGACATCGCCCCTACTTCTCCCCACATCACCATCATTTTGCCGAAGAAATTGGCCAGTTGCACCGACAGTGTCACAGCGTCTGTGCGCGTCAGGGTGACGGCGAAGAAGAATTCGCTCCAACTGAAGATGAAGCAGAACACGCCGGTGGCCACCAGGCCGGGTGTGACCAAAGGCAAGGCGACGCGCCAAAACGCGCCAAAGGGCGAACAACCGTCTACCAGCGCCGACTCCTCGATCTCGATGGGGATTTCCATGAAAAAGCCGCGCATCATCCACACCGCGTAGGGCAGATTGAAAGTGAGATAGACTACGATCAAGGCCTGGTAGGTATCTACCCATTTGAGCGTCTTGAAAACCAGCAAGAAGGGAAAGATCACAGCCGCGGGCGGCATAAAGCGTTGGGAGAGGATGAAGAAGGGTAAATTGTCTCCCCCCACCTTGTAGCGGGCCAGCCCATAGCCTGCCAGCGAGCCGACGATCAACGACAGTAGCGTGGCCGAGGTGGAGATGATGAGACTGTTCTTGAGCGTTTTCAGGCCCCCCGTTTCAATCACGTGGGCAAAGGAACGCAACGTGGGAGTGCGAGGAAACCATACCGGTGGACTGCGAAGGAACTCATCGCCTGTTTTGAAGGCCGTCAGGATTATCCACATGATGGGGAAAAGGAAGAAAACCAGGGCGGTCAAAGCAACCACGTATCGAAGTATCTGAAACACCATCTTGCGTGTTCTCGGGCTCATAGAATCTTTCTCCTGAACGTAGAGTCACTCCTTTGAGGGCACAGGCGACTTTTGGCTTTGAGACATCCGCCGAAAGTGCCCGGCGACTGCTCTTCACTCCGACGTTGCCCGGAATAGCTTCAACAAGTAGGTCAAAATGATCACCAACGCGATCAGCAAGACAAAGGATGCAGCCGCGCCGTATCCCAGGCGGAAGAACTGGTAACCGGTTTGGTAGATGTAAAAGGAGATCGTTTCCGTGGAGTTGCCGGGCCCACCTCCCGTGAGGGTGAAGATAATGTCGAAAAATTTCAGTGCGTCCAGCCCACGGATGAGCACGGCCACGATGAGGATGGGGCGCATCAGGGGTATGGTCAGGTGGTAAAACTTTTCCCAGCCAGAAGCCCCATCGATGTCGGCTGCCTCGAATAATTCCGGGTCAAGGGTAGACAGCCCGGACAAAAAGACCAGGAACATAAACGGCGTCCACTGCCATATCTCAGTGACCAGAATGGCAAAGATGGCCGTCGGGGGCTTCGCCAGCCAGGTGTAATGAAACGGCCGCCCGATGATCCAGCCGATGATTTGATTGATCGGGCCATACTGAGCGTCCCACAGCAGGCGCCAGGTGTATCCAACCACCACCGGCATGACCATCACCGGCAGGAGCAAGGCGGCCACGATGATACGCTTCCCTCTCATCTCGGCAACGAGTGTTTGGGCCAGGCCGAAGCCCAGGGCCAGTTCTACGCTTACGCCAACCACCACCACGATGGCGGTGACTAGAATCGAATGAGTGAAGCGGGAGTCCTGAAACAGTTGGATATAGTTGCCCAGTCCGATAAACGGCTTATCCGGCAGGGCGATTTCCCACCTGGTAAAACTGAGACCCAGGGAGTAGATCGTAGGGAAGATGGTTACCAGCAGGATGATGATCAAACAGGGCGCCACAAACAACCACGGGGTCAAACGTTTACGGCTAAACTTTATTTTAGAGTAGGGCCCTTCGACCGTGGGCGCCAGTTCCAAACCATCCTCCATAACTCTCCTCCTTCAAACGTCGGTCTTTGGGGATGCTCCCCGCGAACGGGCTTTCTCGCTCGCGGGGAGCCTGGGGAAGCGCTGAAAAAAGTTACTCGATTTTGATAGGTTGTTTTGCGCTTCCATCAGGGACCTGGTTCAACTTGTCGAAACTACCTTGATGAGGTGCTAGGGCAGTTCAACCTCTGGCCCTGGCTTGTTCCACGGTCCCTCCAACCACAAACGATAGTTCTCTTTTTGCTGCTCGAGGCCCAGCCGCTCGGTGATGTCGGCCCACCTCTGGGCTGCGGTATCCAGGGCTTCCTGCGGGTCGGTCCCGGCCATAGCAGCGGTCGCGGCGTTGTCTACGGCCTCCGCGTACTCACGCGCACCCGGAATGCCGAGCTCGAATTGCCCTTTCAACGCCCCTTCCTTCAGCGTCTCCAGGTACTCGGGCGCGTCAGGCCACAGCGAAGCGTACAGCGGCGACTCGAAGTGAGATAGGCGGAAGGGGTCGCGCAGGGCGTAGGGCAGCATCACTCGTTGGAGGCTGATCTCGGGGCTGTTCATCCACTGAATGAACAGATAGGCAGCTTCCTTGTTTTTGCTGTCCGGCGAAATGCCCAGCGAGAAGCCGCCGGCCAGGGTCGGTCGGCCTGGTGGCGGGACGTAGCCCACTTTGCCGGCCACTTTGGTCGAGGGGACCCAGGCCAACTGCTCGACGGTCGCGCCGTAGCCCGCCGACCACCGACCAATGGGCGGCCAGGTGATCACCATTGCTAGCTGGCCGTCCATCCAGGCGCTCAGCACTTCTACAAAGCCCCATTTCTCAACCCCGGGTGGCATCCACTTGTTTTGGTTTACCATCTCCGTCAGTGTTTGCACCCCAACGTCGCTGTTGATCAGCGGCTCCATTGTGTCCGGATCGAAGAACTGCCCGCCGTTTCCACTGAAGGGGCCGTACCAGAAGGAGTAGACCTGGCCTTCCAGGCGTTGGATGGCGCCGCCGTAAAGATCGGGCGCGTACTTGTTGGTGAAGAAGTTGCCGATGTCGTCGAACTCCTGCCAGGTCTTGGGTGGCGCCAGGTCGTATCCGTACTCGGCCTTGAACTCTGCCATGTTGTCGGGGTCTTCAAACAGGTCTTTCCGGTAGTAAAGGACAAAGACGTCCCCATCGTCGGGCAGGCCGTACCAGGTGTCTCCGAGCCTGGCGTAGCCCTCAGCGCCGTAAACCGGCAGATAATCTTCAAGGTCGGCTGGGTTCATATACTTTTCGATGTAGGGATTGAGCGGTTCCACCACCCCGGCATTGACGAAGTCGATCAGCCAGAGCGGCGAGAAGGTGATTACGTCGTAGGAACCACCCCCGGTCAAATGGTCTTGAAGCTGATTGGAGTATATGTCGTTGTAGGACAGTTCAATCACGTTGATCTTGATGCCGGTGAGTGCTTCCCATTGGGGCCCCATCGTCAGAGGATCTTGAGACTGCAAGCCAGCCTCCCAGACGACGTTGAGGGTGGTGCCGGCGTATTGCTTGGCCTCCTCGACCGCCCTGCTGGCCGAACTGAAGTTGCCCACCATAACTTCTTTTTCAACCTCTTTGGTGACGATCTTTTCAACCTCAACCTCTTTCTCCACCTCGACGGTGACGATCTTTTCAACCTCAACCTCTTTTTCCACCTCGACGGTCACGACTTTCTCAACGACCTGAGGCTCGGCGGACCCGGCACATTGGGCGGCCAGGCTCATCAGTAGAAGACTGATGATAAACAGGATGCCAAACGTTTTAACGTTTTTGGTGTTCATAGTTCTTCTCTCTCCTCCGCTACTTGACTCAGAGTTTGATTGACTCTTGAGCATTTTTGTTTCTAATGAGTCGATTTTGTTACTGCTCAGCAGGCCGGTTTTTTGTTAAATCATGTGCACCTCCTCGTGTGACGTGTGGTGGAGGCAGCGACAGCCCCTCACTTTCCCGATGATTTTGACGACCAAAAGGCGGTGGAAATGTATTGGCTCTGACGTTTTTTGCGGTTTGGCGAAAAGTGCGGTCAGAAACCCGTTTTCTCGGTCGGGATGGCTCTGGATCGTGCCTGGCAAACCCAACGTTGGGAATGCCTTGCCTTTACAGGGTGGTATCTCACCGGCGACGCTATTGAGCGGTCGCCAATAACTGCCTGACCTGTTCCAGAGCCAGGTGCGGGCTCGACAGGATTGGCACTTTGCGTTCGGCTTTGGGGATCACCTTTAACACCCGCGCCATTGACGCCTGGGCCAAAACGACGACGTCCACCCGTTGGGCCAGCTCAAGCACCGCCTTTTTGACCAGATTGTCGTGCGCAGCGCCGTCTCCGCTCAGCAACGCCGGCAACGCATTCTCTACCAGCGCCAGTTCGATCTCTATCTTTTTGCCTGAGACGCCGGCCTGGGATTGTAACAATTGGCGGGTGGGCTCCAGGGTTGAGGCGGCAGTCGCGACGACGCCGATCTGAGAGCCTTCCGTTATGGCTTGGGCGATCATCGCTTCGTCAATTTTCACCACCGGGATGCTGGCCTCGAGGCGAACATCGTCGACGTTGGGCGATACGCTCGAGCAGGTGACCAGCACAACGTCTGCTCCAACCTGCTCGGCCATGGCTACGTGCGTTTGCAGCCGCGCCGAAATCTCTGAAGCCGGGCGCTCGCGTTGACGTTCGAACTCAAGAAGCGGTTCGTCCAGAATATGCATAAGCTGAACGCCAGGCAGCAACGCTGCCCCCAGTTTGTCGAATACGTCCAACAGAGGTGATACCGTGTGGATCAGAACCAGTAGTTTCCTGCTCATTGGCTGCCCGTCTCTCAGCTATCAATCGGCACGAGTGGCCGCATGTAGCTTATTGTGGCCACTGCCGCCGCGTCTGGGTCGGGTTGGGGCAGCAGTTCGGCCGAAAGGTATCCCTGGTAGCCGATCTCGCACAACGTGTCCACGATGCCGGGGAAGTCGATGTGTCCCTGGCCGGGGGGCAGGCGATTGCTATCCCCCACATGCACGTGCCATAGCCGGCCGGCCGCCATCACCTGCCGAAAGCAATCGGTGAGTGACGACTCTTCGATATTTACGTGAAATGTATCGAGCAGCAGGCCAAGGTGGCTGTGCCCCACTTCCTCGATCAGGGCCAACCCCTGGCTGGCGTTGTTGAGTATGTCCGATTCATAGCGATTGAGAGGCTCCAGCACCAGGCACACCCCTTGTGCCGACGCCTTTTCGGCAGCCGCGCCGAGGATTTCGATCAGCCTTGCCCGCGCATCAGAGCCACCGGCCCAGGCTAATCGTCCCCGGAAGCCGCCGATGGTGACGAGCGGCGCTTCCAGCGCGGCCGCAAAGTTGATCAGGGTGTGCAGCCGCGCCACCGCCCGGCGACTCACCTCCGCGTCGGAGGCCAGCAGCGTCAGCTTATCCACCATGTAAACGGCCCCGCTGGCGATGGCGGGCACCTCCAGTCCCAGCGCCGACACCTGAGCGCGGATTTCTCTGGCCTCCAATTCATCCGGGCGCGCCACCATCAACTCAACCCCGTCGTAACCCAACCGGGTTGCTTTTTGCAATCGCTCGGCAAATGTGCCTGAGAGGAGCGCGACGGGTACAGGCGTTTCGACTTCTGGAGTCGGGGTCGCAACGGCCAGTTTCATCGTCCCTGCCTGGCGGCCACAGCCTGCCGTGCGGCGACCAGTATGTGCTCCACCGACATGCCATAGCGATCCAGTATCTCAAAGTAAGGGCCGGTCTCGGCAAACTCGTCGGCGATGCCCACTCGTTTGATGGGAACCGGGCAGGCGTCGCTCACCGCCTCGGCCACGGCCCCACCCAGCCCGCCGATGACGCTGTGCTCCTCGGCTGTCACCAGAGCGCCCGTCTCGCGGGCCGCACCCAGGACGCTATCCACGTCGAGGGGCTTGATGGTGTGCACTTCGAGTACCCGGGCGTCAATCCCTTCGCCCGACAGTGCCTCCGCTGCCTCCAGGCAACGGCCGACCATCAGGCCCGTGCCGATGAGGGTCACGTCGTTGCCGGGGCGCAGGGTTATGGCCTCCCCGATCCTGGGGGCGTAGCTGTCGTCGAACAGCACAGGCACCTCGTTCCGGTTCAGGCGGAAGAAGACGGGACCGGGCCAGTCGGCAACCTGCGGCAACAGCTTTTCAAGCGCCACCGGATCACCGGGAATGACTATCGTCATGTTGGGCAGGCTGCGCATGATGGCCACGTCGGTGATGGCGTGGTGGGTGGGACCGTCGAAGGAGTCGGAGATGCCGGCGTAAGCTCCCATAAGCTTGACGTTGGCTTTCCCGTAGCACAGATGGGTGCGCACCATCTCCAGTGCGCGGGTGGCGAACAGAAAGGCAAACGTGTTGGCAAAAGGGATTTTGCCGCTGTAGGCCAGCCCGACGGCCACGTCGACCAGGCATTGCTCGGCGATGCCCACGTTGACGAATCGGTCGGGAAAGGCTTCTTCGAACATGTAGCTGTGATCGGAGTTGGACACGTCCGCGCTCAGGACCACCACGTCGGGGTTGACTTTGCCCAGCTCCACCAGAGCTTGCCCGTAAGCCTTGCGCATCGAGGCCAGTTCTGTCATTTTCCCAATCCTTCTTCCAGTTCGGCCAGGGCTTGCTCGTATTGTTCCCTGGTGGGAGGCATGCCGTGCCAGCGGTGATCGTATTCCATAAAGCTCACCCCCTTGCCTTTGGTGGTGCGGGCGATGACGACGCTGGGCTGGGCGTGCACTTCGTCGGCGCGATCCAGCGCTTCCAGAATCTCGGCCACGTTGTGCCCGTGGATCTCCTGGACGTGCCAGCCGAAGGCACGCCACCTGTCGGCGATCGGTTCGGTGGGCATCACGTCGGCGGTAGCGCCCGTCTGCTGGACGCCGTTGTAATCCAGGATGGCGGTCAGGTTGCCCAGGCGATACTTGGCCGCCGCCATCGCCCCTTCCCAGATCACACCGGCGTTGATTTCTCCATCTCCCAGCACCACGTAGACACGCGCGGCCGTCGCCCTGGCCGAGGGCGCACTGAACGAAGACGGCTTCCTCCCCGCCATCTTCTGCGCCAGGGCCATGCCCACCCCGATGGCAACGCCGTGCCCCAACGGGCCGGCGCATATTTCGATCCCCGGCAGCTTGACCCGGTCGGGGTGGCCTTGCAGCCGGCTGTCGAGCTGGCGGAAGGTCGTCAACTCGTCCACGGGGAAGAAGCCACGATGGGCCATCGCCGTGTACAGCATCGCACAGGCGTGTCCTTTGGAGAACAAAAGGCGGTCTCGTCCGGGCCAATCGGGACGAGTCGGGTCGAGGCGCAGATGGTGGAAATAGAGCGAAGCGACGATCTCGGCCGCCGAAAAAGCGCCGCCGAGGTGTCCCGTTTGGGCGCTATAGATCATTTTCAACACCTGGATGCGGAAAGCCTGCGCCTGGGCCGAGATGTCTCTGATGAGTTCTTCTGAATGGTAGTGCATTGTCACTGCGTCTCCTGCTACGGTTTTGTGCTGAGGTAACAGTCACTTTTGGCACGATTATCAGGTCAGAATTTGAAAAATCACCCCGTTTTTCGCACCAGTTCAAGTGACTGTCACCTGCTTTTGCTTAAAAAGGGGCAACTCTAGTCTACGGTTGCACGTAAGGGATCGTTTGAGGTCCTTCCGGCAACACGCAGATATTGGCCCGAGAGCCATACTTGCCTAACAGCTCTGCCACCGTATCCTCAATGCGCGGGCTTGGCCGGAGCAGGGCCCTCTCAATCTGTTCGTCCGTCAGGTTGTCGGTTCGCACGTATACGTCGGCCTTGAGCTGAATTTGCGCCTGGACCTGCGCCTGCCACTGGTCTTGCTTGAGGAAGCCGGGCACACAGATCGTGTCGAGTAAGGATTGGGGACTGTCGG
The DNA here is from genome assembly GCA_024276515.1 of Chloroflexota bacterium. Taxonomy (GTDB): domain Bacteria; phylum Chloroflexota; class Anaerolineae; order 4572-78; family NAK82; genus JAJRXB01. The sequence goes on along the minus strand of JAJRXB010000061.1, from coordinate 1,297 downwards.
CTTCTCGCAAGAGCTGACCGTACAGCCCGTGATCGGGGATTCCATCCCAACACTCGGCAGCGATGATGATCGCGCCTCCCTCGCGCACCACCTGTGCCGCCGCGCTCATCCCCTTCACCGATTGGTACAGGTTGAGGTCCAGCGGATAGCCGGAGTTGGTGGTGACGACGACGTCGAAGGGATGCGTCACCGGAACCATTGCCGTCTCTTTCACAAAGGCGCACCCGGCCGCGTGGGCTGCGTCCAGGTCGCCGGCAAAGACGCCGGTGATCTGTTTATCTCGGTTGAGGGTCACGTTCAGGAGGAAGGTGGGATTCACCTTGAGGGCCACCTCACGAACTTCCTCCCAGATGGGGTTGCCCCGGGTCTCCCCCCAGGTGGATTTGGGATCTCCGATCATGCCGGCGTCGTGGTTGCCCAGCACCGTCCGCTGACCCGCCATGCCGGGCATCACCGCTTTGCCACCGCCGGAGAAGCCGGCAAAGAAGTGGGGCTCGATGAACCCGGTCAGGATCTTCACGTTGCATTCGACGAACTCGCGATTGAGCCAGATGTCGTGACCACGGGCCGTGACTCCCAGGTGCACTTGAGTCGATGGATCAAAGGCGTTGTTCTGCACAATGCGATAGTCGTCCACCAGGGCATCGCCCAACATGTCGCGCAGTTCCGCGTCGGTGTTGGGCCGGTGGGTCCCCAGCGCGTTGAAAAGGGTGATGTTTTCTCTGGGGACGTGCGCCAACTCATCGAGTACCGCCGGCAGGATCAGGTGATTGGGCGTGGGACGGGTGATGTCGTTGAAAACCACCCCGACCTTGTCGGTGGGTTTCACCAGGTCGCGCAGGGGAGGCGATTCGATGGGCGACCGGAGCGCCTGCCGAAGCGCCCCCCTCGAATCGGGCAGGCCGGGCACGAATTTCGGCTCGACGACGGTCACGTTCCACTCGTCGGGCAACTCAATTTCCAGCCCTGTCTTTCCATAAGCCAATCTGATCATCATAAGCTATAGACTCCCCCAGAGAGGGTTTGCGATAAGCCTTGCGAAGGTTTCTGTGACCGCATTCACCCCCCTCCCCCTCGTTGGGGGAGGGCTGGGGTGGGGGTGGAGGGGACGCCGGAGAAACACCCTGCATCCGGGCGAGATGCCACCCTCTCCCGACCCCTCCCTGTCAGCTATGCATTACCCACATGTCGTTCCGGCCGCTTTTTGCTGCGAATAAATCCGCAGGCTAATAGCTAAAGTCGGCTCAAGCCGACTGCTCCTCCCCCGATTCTGGGCAAAGACAGCACGTTTCAACGT
>JAJRXB010000060.1 GCA_024276515.1 Chloroflexota bacterium | reverse complement strand
TAGCTAAAGTCGGCTCAAGCCGACTGCTCCTCCCCCGATTCTGGGCAAAGACAGCACGTTTCAACGTGCTTGGGCTATTAGCCCTGAGCTTAAGCTCGGGGCGGGCGTCAGCAAGGCGAGATGTGGGTAATGATAAGCCCTACCAGGGAGGGGTGAACGCTTTATTTCTCCTGCCCCAGCGCGAATCCGCGGGTGAATTGCTCGTGCAAGAGGATGAACACGATCAGCGGCGGCAGCATAGCCAGGACTGCGCCGGCCATCACCACGCCCCAGTTGGTCGTATCCTGGACGGCAGTCATCCCCCGCAACCCGACTTGCACGACCTGCCGGGCGTTTTCGCGGATGATGACCAGGGGCCAGATGTACATATTCCACATATAGATGAACTGGATCAGAGCCAGCGCGCCGATGGTGTTCCTCGACATAGGAACCAGGATGCTCCACAAAAAGCGCAATGGCCCGGAGCCATCTACCCTGGCGGCGTCTACCAGGTCTGTGGGGATGCTGGAGAAGTGCTGGCGAAACAGAAACACGCCGGTTGCGCTGGCCAGGAAGGGCACGGTCAACGCCGCGTAGTTGTTGCCCCACCCCAGATCGGAGACCAGATTGAACAGGGCAATGATCATGATCTCGGTGGGCATCATCAGCGTGAACAGGATAAAGTAAAAGACGGCGTCCTTGAGCGGGAAGTCGAAGTAAACCAAACCCAGGCCGGCCAGCATAGAGAAAAGTGTCTTGGCAATCATCACAATCCCGGCGATGATCAGGCTGTTTCGCATATAAAGGCCCAGGTTAAAGTCGTGCCACGCGGTGCGATAGTTTTTCACCAACGCTGTGCCCGGTCCCAGCTTGGGGGGATAGTGAAAGACCTGGGCGCGCGTTTGGGTGGATTTGGACACGGCAAAGAGCACCGGCGACAGCACCAAAAAACAGATAACGATCAACAACAGGTGGGTTAAGATTGTCCTGCGGGTTTTTCGTCCCATCGCTAGCCTCCGTAGTGCACGCGGCGACCGCTGGTGCGGAATTGTATGAGCGTCAGAGCCACGACGGCCGCGAAGAGAATCACCGATTGCGCTGCCGCCAGGCCGGTCTTGTAATATTCGAAACCGTCACGGTAGAGGTTGTAGATCATCACGTTGGTCGCATCTAATGGGCCGCCTTTGGTGACGATGTCGATCATCCCGAAGAGGTCAAAGAAGGAATAGGTAATATTGGTGATCAAAAGGAAAAAGGTCATAGGAGAGAGCAGGGCGAAGGTAACGTACCAAAACCGCTTCCAGGCATTGGCGCCGTCTATCGAGGCGGCTTCCAACACCTCGGTGTTTAAGTTTTGCAAGGCAGCAATGTAAAAGACCACGTTGTAGCCCAAATTTTTCCAAATGCTGGCGATGATGATAAGGAGCACCGCCAGGCGTGGATTACCGAGCCAGTTCAACTCGATGCCGGTGATGAGGTACATCAGATAGTTGACTGCGCCAAAGCCGGGCGAGAACATAAAGAGCCAGATCACGCCGGCCACTGCCGGAGACAGCGCAAAGGGCCAGACGAGCAAAATGCGGTAAATCGAAGCGCCACGGATGTTCTGATTGGCCAGCATGGCAATCGCCAGCGAAATGGCCAGCCCACCGACGACGATCACCATCGTGATTACGGCGGTTGCCTGCAACGTGTGCAGGTAGCCGGGATCCTGAAAAAGGTCCACGAAGTTCTCCAGACCCACAAACTTTTTTCTCAGGCCCAGAAAAGCCACCCGGTAGGTGGACAGGATAAACGTTTGAATGACCGGGTAGTACAGGAAAACCACCAGGATCACCAGGGTTGGAGACAAGAAAATGAAAGGGAGTAGCTTACCTTTGAATCTGGCCGTATACATAAGTACTCCTTTCCCTACGTAAGTGATGGGTAACAGGCAACGAGGATGAATCCGCTACCTGTTACCCATTATCTTCTTTCTTGGAACCGAGACTGACTCACCTTCCCGGCCTGGGCCGGGACGCGAGCAACCGCTCAGCGATGCGGCTTATTCTACCGACTTGTTGTAATCTTCGATGGCCTTGTCGGCGTCCTTCTTGGCCGCAGCCAGGGCCTCATCCACCGTGGCCTCGCCGGCCAGCACCTTTTCTACCGCTTGCTCGATGATGGTGCGCACCTCGGGGAAGGCACCGATCAGCGCGCCCTGGGTGGCGCGGGTGGGCTTGGTCTCTAGCAACTGGTCGAAGGCCGCCCGGTAGGCGGGGTTCAACTCGAACCAGTTCTCGATCTCCAGCACCTGCACGGCAGACTTGCGGATGGGGAAGTAGCCGGTGGCCTTGTGCCAGCGGATGGCGTTTTCGGTGTTGGTGAACCAGATGACGAAGTCTTTGGCTGCCTGCATCTCTGCGTCGGGGTGGCCGCCGGTCATCCAGATGCTGGCCCCACCGACGATCACGCCCTGCCGCTCGCTGCTGGCCGGGTAGGGCAGGTAGGAGGTGCCCAACTCGAAGCCGTTGGCTTTGGCGTCGTTCTGGCGCTGCACCACATCGCTGGTGGAGGTGATCTCCATCGCCGCCTGGCCGGAGACGAAGATGGCGTCGGCGCCGTCCCAGTCTTCCAGCTTGCCGCTGTAGGCGTAGTAGCCCTTGTCGTACATCTCTTTCCACCAACTCACGATGGTCTTGGCTGCGTCGCCGGTGAGGTAGACCTCGGTGGCGCGGGCGTCGCGGCCGTTGCCGTTGTTGGCCAGCTCGGCACCCATGTTGGCCATCCACTGCTCAAAGAACCAACTGTGGAGGGGCCAGGAGACGCAGTTCTTGGCCGCGCCGCTGGAGACGATCTTCTCACAGACCTGGAGCATGTCTTCAAAGGTCTCCGGCGGTTTTTCGGGGTCCAGGCCCGCTGCGCGGAAGATGTCCTTGTTGTAGTAGAGGATGGGGTTGGACGAGTTCCACGGCATGGAGTAGAACTTGCCGCCGAACCTGTAATAGTTGGCCACGCCCTCGATGTAATCGTCCGGCTGGAACTCGGGGCCGATCACGTAGTCTTCGATGGGCACAAAGATGCCAGAGTCCATAGCCAACTGCGAACCAACTTCAAAGATCTGGACCAGGTGAGGGGGGTTGCCCTGCTGAGCCGCCAGGATGGCCGCGTTCAGGGTGTCGCGGTAGGAGCCTTTGTGCTCCACGCGCACGTAGGTGCCGGGGTGGGTGTAGTTGTAGTCGGCCACCATGCGCTCGATGAGGAGCTTGCGCCCACCACCGAAGGCGTGCCAGAAGTCGATGACGACGGCGTCTTCGGGGACCTCTTCGGCCGCGGCCTCTTCCTTTACCACGACCGTCTCTTTGACGATGACGGTCTCCACCACCTTCTCAGGAGCCGGTGCTGCCCCACCGCACTGAGCAGCCAATACGGCCAGCGCGGCCAGCACAGACAAAATCGCCAGGCTCATTCGTTTGGATGGCATTTCTTCCTCCTTTTAGCTATTTGTTAAATCAAACAACAAAGTCAAGTTTTTAGCAGTGGTTGCTTTTGAGGCATCCCCCCTTTCTGAGACTGGATTCCCCTATCTTCAACCAGGTCAACGCCCAGATAAGACAGGTGGGGTCGGGTGGTGAGTAAGTGAAGCGGCGCCCAGAACACCGAATACGGTTCGGGGCTTCTCCTTTAATTATGAGGAAGGCAACGGCATGGTTGCAATCGTAATCTCAATCCCGATGGCTTCCAGGTCTTTCCGATAATCTTCGTTGAAGCCGGCGTCGGTGATGATACGATCTACTTTGTCCAGATGAGCTGTCAGATAGTTGGATACGACTCCAAACTTGCTGTGATCGGCCACAACGATCACTTCACCGCGTGTGCGTTCGATCATTGTGCGCGCGACTTCGGATTCTCGCAAGATGGGGGTGGTGAGGCCATACTTGGGGCTGATGCCATCGACGCCAATAAAGCATTTGCTGCCATAAACTTGCTGCAAGGTGAGGATTGCCATCGGCCCAACGAGAGAGTTTGACTGTTCGCGATAGGTGCCGCCGGTGAGCATAATGTCTAGCCCCAGGCTGGCGGCATCGAGGGTGACTCCCATATTGCTGGTGATGATCCGAACGTCTTTACCAGCCAGGTGACGGAAGATTTGCAACGTGGTAGAGCCGCTGTTGATGAGGAGGGTATCTCCGTCTTCTACCAAAGAGGCGGCAACTGCGCCGATGGCCTGTTTCTCTGCCTGGTGGCGCAGATGCTTCTCGGTGTAGAGAGGTTCCAGCCGCATGCGGTGGCTGTGGATAGCACCGCCGTGGGTGCGTTCCAGCAAGCCCTGACGCTCCAACCGCTCCAGGTCGCGCCGGATGGTGACCTCGGTCACACCCAAAAGCTCGCCTAAGGTCGAGACCCGGACGCTACCCTGCGCTCTCAAAAGCTCCAAAATGCGGTTGCGTCGCTCGGCTGGAATCAAGTCGCGTGGCATGTTGTCGCCTCTCCATTGAGAACTTTTTTAATTATAGCATGAATGTTTATGATTGACAAGGTATTATTTTGTCTGATTTAGCCTGTTTTTCTGTTCAACTTTGTTCCTTTTCTCTGTCAGCGGATTAAGCGGACGGAGCGGATAAAATCAGCTTAATCAGCTTAATCCGCTTAATCCGCTGACCTAATCTCTTGGTCCCGGCTCGTCCGGGTTGGGGATTGAAGGTTGGGGGGCAGCGACGCGCAGCCAAGACCCGGCCTTATTTGACACTCAACCCTCTGGGGATTATAATCACCCTGTTTGCCCTCCCAGGGCGACAAATTCTCCCACCACAAATCCATAGGGTAGTCGTTCACCTTGTGCTCGCGCCGGATGCCCGGCGTTGAGCTGCGATCGTCGTCCAACGGGAGCGGGTGAACAGTTACTCCACTACTCCACAGGAGCTACAGAGGCATCTATGCGCCAACGCAATGTCAGTCTTCTGGTAGGTATCATTCTGCTCACAGCGGTCCTCATCTGGATTGATCAGCCGAACAACCCCGGTTTACACCTGCGTATTGGAAGTTTCCGCATTGATCGCGACATCACCATCCACCAGGGCCTCGACCTGCAAGGCGGGTTGCAGGTTCTGCTGGAGGCCGACGTTCCCCCTGATCAGGAAGCAGACTTTGACGCCCGGACGATGGAAGCGGCCCGCGTCATTGTGGAAAACCGGGTCAACGGGTTGGGAGTCACCGAGCCGTTGGTGCAGCTTCAGGGGGAGCGGCGAATCATCGTCGAACTGCCGGGCATCCAGGACCCTGATCAGGCCATCGCCACCCTGCGCGAAACCGGATTGCTGGAATTCGTGGAAGCTGGACGCACTCCCCTGCGTGAAGGGATGCGCATCCGCACCAGCCTGGACGTGGAGGAGGAGGCCGGCGGCGCCGGCCAGACCATCACTTCGACGGCTACACTGACCGGCACCGACGCGTTGACCACGACCGAGTATGCCTATGGTGGACGGGTCTTCAAAACGATTATGACCGGCCGTCACCTGAAGGACGCCGACGTGAGCACCAACAACCTGGGCCAGGTGGTCATCGCCTTTGAACTGACGGACGAGGGAGCCAAGATCTTTGGCGATTACACGGCACAACACGTTGGGGACATCGTAGCCATTGTCCTGGACAAGGTAGTCGTCTCGGCGCCGGTCATCAACCAGCCGATCACGGGCGGCAGCGGAATTATCAGCAGTAATGTGCCCGGCGGCTTTCCCCTGGAAGAAGCCCGCAGCATCGCCATCAAAATGAAATACGGTGCGTTGCCGGTCCCCCTCAAGGTAGTCGAGAACCGGACGGTAGGCCCTACCCTGGGCCAGGACTCTATCCAGCGCAGTATTCGGGCTGGCGCTATTGGGCTGATCGTCGTCTTGCTCTTTATGGTCACCTACTATCGGTTGCCGGGGTTCCTGGCCGATCTGGCGCTGATCATCTACGCGCTGATCAACTTTGCCCTGTATAAGCTCATCCCGGTCACGCTGACCCTGCCGGCCATCACCGGTTTTATCCTGTCTACCGGCATGGCGGTCGACGCCAATATTCTGGTCTTTGAACGAATGAAGGAAGAAATACGCGCAGGGCGTAGCCTGCGGGTGGCGATGGAGGCCGGGTTCAGCCGTGCCTGGACTTCTATCCGCGACTCGAATTTGAGCACGCTCCTCACCTGCGCCATCTTGTTCTGGTTCGGCTCGAACTTCGGAGCCAGTATCGTCAAGGGATTTGCCATCACCTTAGCATTGGGTGTGATCGTCAACCTGTTCACGGCCATCATCGTGACTCGCACTTTCATCCGCTTCGTCTTCGACCTGGCAGGAGAAAGTTTGCGCAAGGTCACCTGGCTGCTGGGTGTTTAATTCCAGGTGTCACCTGACTACTGAGAGGCGATATGTTCAACATTGTTCAACGACGTTATCTGTATTTTACCCTGTCGGCCTTCGTCATCATCCCTGGCTTGATTGCGATGATCGTGTCGATGGTGCAATTCGGCACACCGCTTAAGCTGAGCATTGACTTCACCGGCGGCACGTTTCAGGAGCTACGTTTTGAGCAACCGATCCAGCCGGCCGAGGTCAGACAGGTTTTCGTGAATCGAGGCTACGGCGACACGTCGGTGCAAACCACCGGCGACGGGCGCACTGCTCTCATCCGGTCCAAGTTCCTGGACGACGAAGCCAAAGCGCAGATTTACGCCGATTTGCGCGATACCATTGGTCCCTTCGAGGAGCTTCGTTTTGAGGCTGTTGGCCCCACCATTGGCGGCGAGGTGACACGGGCGGCAAGTATCGCGGTGCTGGCGGCGTCGCTGGTCATTTTGGCTTTCGTCTGGTGGGCATTTCGCAAAGTCCCCCATTCCTTCCGCTATGGCATCTGCGCCATCGCCGCCATGATCCACGACGTGCTGGTCGCCGCCGGGCTCTTCGCGTTGGCCGGCCTGATTCTTGGCTGGGAAGTGGACGCCCTTTTCCTCACCGCGCTGCTGACGGTCATCGGCTTTTCGGTGCAGGATACCATCGTCGTCTTCGACCGCATCCGCGAGAACATCCCCAAGCGGCGCGGCGAGGATTACGAGACCATCGTCAACCGCAGCCTGCTGGAGACGTTGCACCGCTCGTTGGCGACGCAGCTCAACGCCATCTTCGTGCTCATCGCCATCCTATTCTTCGGGGGGGCCACCATCAAGCAATTTGTGGCGGTGTTGCTGGTGGGGCTGCTGAGCGGCACCTACTCCTCTATTTTCAATGCCGTGCCGTTGCTGGTAGCCTGGCAAAAGGGAGAGATTGGGAATTTCTTCCGGCGATTGCTGGGGCGTCCGCCGCGGCCCGCGACGTGAATGGTGGGGGCGGATAACCCTTCGCCCCCCATTTATGCCAAATTAAGGGTTTGGGTAGTCTCCCCGTTAAGCGTTGATGATGTTTGGGAGCGCCTCCCCCCAACCCCCTCCCTCTCCCAAAATGATGTTTAAGAAATTATTTCGGCATACAAGCCGCTGGTCGCCTCGAGCTAAAGCTCCAGGCTAAGAGCTCAAGCCTGCTAAAAGCAGGCTATTGCGCCTCTCCAAGACGGAGATTTAGGGCGCTTTCAGCGTCCTTCCACTGTTAGCCTGGGGCTTTTAGTCCCAGGCGACGCCAGCGGCGATACCTCGTTTAATTTCTTAACGTTCATATTGGGAGAGGGAGGGGGTGCAGGCGGGGGTGGGTGAGGGCTTTGCCTCCTCTTCGCCACCAACACGCAACGGGGACACTACCGGGGATTTGGAGATAAAAGAAAATCCTCTAATCTCCCAATCCCGGCCAGCAGGCACCTGAGTAATAGCTGCTGTAGCAGCATTCAACGGAGGGGACGAGCCGCGGCTCGCCCCCCTTTTTCTTGCCCGGCGGGCGTTGGTGACGATTTCCTATTGCCTTCGGAGTGACTTACGTGATAGACTGGAAGGGCAGTTAAACTTGGGCGCGGGAGGTGACGATATGTGGAAAAGGCGGATGAAACGGACGATACTACTCGCAATGGTTGGGTGGATATTGTTGGTGATGTCGGTGGGGCCGGGCCTGGCCCAGCCGGAAGCACCGACGAGCCCGGAGAACCGTGACATCAAAGGAGCAGCGTTGCCAGCCAGGGATGGCCCAATCGGTGCCCAGGCAGCGCCCTCGGTCTCCATTGCAGCGCCGTCGGCGGCCATCGGCGATTTTGGCGCCAGCCAGGGCAATGTGTGGGATATGGACAGCACCGGCGACATCGTGTGGACCCAGGAGCCATTCCCATTGGAAGAACGACCTGAGCTAGGCACCGTCGTCCGCGGTCGCATACCAGAAGGAGAAGCCCTCACCGTCGCCTTTTACACCAGTTCCACCACAAACCTGCCTTCGAGTCAATATCATCATTTGCTTTACAGGCTGAGAATCGCTGCCCAAACAGGCTGCATAACCAACGGGCGAATCATTTACGCAAAGGCCTGGCCCAACTGGTTGGGGTCTCAGGTCAGCTCCCTCCCCATTCGCCCTCACGCTCCGCCGATGACCGATAAGGGTTGTGATTACGGCAAGTTTTGCATTTATTACATAGACTTGAGCAGCAACCAGG
>JAJRXB010000059.1 GCA_024276515.1 Chloroflexota bacterium | reverse complement strand
GAAATCTGCCGCCGGTGGGTCGCCGGTACGCCGGGTTGCCCGTCGTCGCCCGGCACACGTGGCGCGTTGCGTCTCCCTTCACCGTCACCGCTTCGGCGGCGTACACGGTGCGCGTGTCGCTGGCGACGGCGGACGCCAATCCCGCCAACGACGCCTTCGCCTACCGCGCCCGCTGGCGTCCCCTCACCGACCTCTCGGTGGCGGATTTGACCTTCTCCACCGGCAGCACCTTCTTCTTTCAGCAGCCGGTCACGCTACAGGTCACGGCGACAATTCGCAATGAAGGGGGGCAGACGTCGCCCCCCACCACGTTGCGCCTGACTCGGCAGTCGCCGGGCGGCGCGCCAAGAGCACAAAACCTCGCCGTGCGGACTGTGCCGCCGCTGGGGGGCTACAGCACGGCTTACTTCACCTTCACCCTGCCGGTCACAGAGGCGGGCGCGTATCGCGTATCGGCCCTGTTGCCCTCTTACATTACCACCACCGAATTGTACACCGCCAACAACGTCCTCACCGCCTCCCTGCTGGCAGCCCGTTTTGCCAGCTACCTGCCGCTGGTATTCAAAGAGTGACCGGATTCGGCGTATCTTTGGAGTTGTCCCCGACACCTTCTTCGTTCACAATTTGGTCTTACGCTTTTTCATCATCAATTACAATCTTCAGTACTCCATCAGTCAACAGATGTACACTGCCCCGATAGGCCCGAACCCAGTTTATCAATCCGGAGCGGCTGCACCCATTGATCGCCAGAGGCTGTCGCATAACCTCTAACAAGGGGCCAAGAGCCGTGCCTTCGAGTGCATCAGGTCGGGCCGTCCGACTTCGACCGCCAGCCAGGCCACGACCAGGACAGCGATGCTAACCTCGAAGGTGTGTCGCCAGACCTTCGGGAGTCCCAGAACCTGAACATCATTCAAACCGTAGTAGCGCTTCAGCAGGGCAAAGAACCGTTCGATGTGGCCGCGCTGGCCTCTGGATTGCCGCCACCAGGCGATGTAGCTCAGGGTAGCCAGGAACTTCTTGCCTGCCTTGCGAGGGTTGAAGTCGATGACGGGCTGAGCTTTTAGGACGTGGAGGATGTAGCCCAGAATGGCCTTGGTGAAGTAGGCCGCATCCGCCCGGACCACCTGGATGGGGGGGCTAAAGCAGCGTCGAACCAGCTCCAACAAAGGCACGGCCCAGGGGGCGTCATTGCGGTTGGCGGGCGTGACCAGGAACATCAGGGGCAAGAGGCTATCGCGGCAGATGACCATGTGGACTTTGAAGCCGAACTTCCTGGCGAAGCTCCAGGCGGCTTCCCGGTCCAGCCGGGAAAAGGCCTCGATGGTAGTGGAATCCAGGATCAAATCGCGGCCCAGGATGACCCCTCGGCTCATCAATAGCCAGACCAGGCTGATGAAGGTCACGAAATAGACCCACAACCCCAGGCGGTCTCGACGACGATACAATTGGCTGGCGCTGATGACCTGACCGGGAAGATACCCGCAGGCTTCGGCCAGAGCAGGCCAGCGCTTCAGGCGCTTGACCATAGACCGGGGAGAAAGTTGCCAAATCGCCATGATTATGAGAGTAACCAGGATGGTCGCGTCCGAATAGGTGTCGGGATGGCCGCCCGGCGACGGCAGCCGCCTGGGTTGCATACGATACGTAGCCACGCTGAGAACCCGGTGAGCAAAGGCCACAAGTTGCAATCGCCGGATGAGATCGGTGGAGAAGATGAACGGGTCCGGCTCTTCAAAGCAAGCAGGCAACGGGACAGGGCGGGACATCAGGGATACCATAGGGTTGGCTCCTTTCGGTGAGTTGGGTCGCTTGATCTCACCGCTTCAGTTTACCCACTTCCGAAAGAAATGTCCAGTAATTCGCCTGCCCTGATTAGGTTATGCGACACTCTCTTCGAGCAATAAACTCGCTATTCTTACTTGCGTTGGACTTTTGACAAAACTGTTTTACGATGGGAGGCAGGATTTGACATAAGCGTTGAAGTCAGGCAAAGTTGT
>JAJRXB010000058.1 GCA_024276515.1 Chloroflexota bacterium | reverse complement strand
GCCCAGCATCTCCGCCGCGCTCTGCCCCGGCCTTTCGACGGGCAGGTAGCCGGGCAACCGGTGCGGGACCACGCCCAGGTCGGCAGCGCCCCGGCTGTTGGCGTGGGGCAATATGGCGATGACGCCATTGTTGGGCCGTCCTATGAAGCCAGTCACAGTGGCCAGGTTGGCCACTGCCCGCTGCAGGGGCAATCCCTCGTGGTTGCCCCCTCCGGCCGCTTCGGGGCCATAAAGAATGATGCCGTTTTTCGCTTCACCGAAGGCGCGAGCAGCGGCGCGGACCTCATTGGCAGGGATGCCGGTGACTTCGGCTACTCGCTCCGGGGTCCACTCGGCGGCTTTGGCCCGCAGTTCGTCGAGCCCCTTCACCCGATGCGGGACGATTTCATTGCCAGTCAGATTCTTCCCCTGCGAGGACTTCGCGTCTAAAATTACGTGGAGCAGGCCCAGCAGCAGATGGGTCACCGTGCCGTAGCGGTAACGGAGGACGTGGGTGGCCTGCTGATCGAGCTTGGTGGGGCGACCGCCGGCGTTGATGAGGGTCGCGCCGTGGCGGGCGGCGCCGGCCACCCGCAGATAGAGGATGGGCGCCTCCTGGTCCAGGTCGCTGCCTACGACCAGGAACGCCGTGTCGCGCCCCACCCGGCCCAGGTCGGTGCCGGTCCCCACGCCGACGGTGTGAACCGTGTCGTCCTCGATGGCGGCGTTCAGCCCCACCCGGTGGTCCACGTTGTGGGTCCCAATCACCTCCCGGAAGAATTTTTGGAAGAGGTACAGGTCCTCGTTGGGCAATCGCGCGCCGGCGACCCCGCCGATGGCGTCGGGGCCGTGTTCATTTTTGATGGCGGTCAGCCGGTCGGCCACGTATTGCAATGCCTCTTCCCACGAGGCTTCGACCAGTTCGCCGTTCCGGCGCACCAGCGGTGCGGTCAGCCGGTGAGGGCTGCCGTTGAAGTGATGCCCGAATCGGCCCTTGTCGCAGATCCAAATTTCGTTGACCGGCTCGTTTTGGCGGGGCATCACCCGCTTGATCTCACCACGCCGGACGCCGAGCACGGTGTTGCAGCCGACGCCGCAGTGATTGCACAGGCTGGGTACGTTGGTCAGCTCCCAGGCGCGCGCGCCGAAGCGGAAGTCGCGGTTGGTCAGCGCGCCGACGGGGCAGATGTCGGTGGTGTTGCCGGAGTAGTGGCTGTCGAAGACCGGGTCGGAGTAGCTGACGATCATCGCGTCGCGGCCTCGGTTTTCGATGGCCAGCACCGGGTCGCCGGCGATCTCATCCTGAAAGCGGACGCAGCGGGCGCACAGGATGCACCGCTCCCGGTCCAGCACGATCAGGTCGCCCAGCGGATAGCGTTTGGCGGCGTGGTGTTTGCCCTCGTAGTCGAAGCGGCTGACGCCGGGACCGTATTTGTAGGTCAGGTCTTGCAGCGGGCATTCGCCCCCTTTGTCGCACACCGGGCAGTCCAGGGGATGGCTGGTCAGCAAAAATTCCAAAATGGCCTTGCGGTCGGCGGCCACCTCTTCGCTGTTGGTGATGACCACCATCCCCTCGGAGACGGGCACGGTGCAGGCGGTCTGTGGTTTGGGGAACCAGCGGATGACCGGCTTGCCCTCGTCGTCGAGCTGCGGCTGACCGGTGGCCCGGTCCACGGCCGGCGTGCCGACCGTCACCAGGCACATGCGGCACATGCCCACCGGCTCCAGTTTGGGATGATAGCAGAAGACGGGGATTTCGATCCCGATCTGCCGGGCCGCCTCTACGATGAGCGTCCCCTTGGGGACGGTCACTTGTTGGTCGTCAATGGTCAGGGTGACTGTCATCCCTTATTCCCTCAGTAATTCGATGAACTCGTCTACGGTCAAACCTGCCTGGCGAATGATGGCACGCAGAGTGCCCTTCGAAACTTCGCGGTGGTCTGGAACAACGATACGACGATGGGGATATGAGATTTGCCTTAAGATGATGTGGCTTCCTTTTCGCCTGTCTTCCTCGTAGCCAAGTTTACGCAAGGCGCGAACAACTTTGCGACCGGAGATTCGAGGCAAAACGCTCACAAAGCTACCTCTACAATCTCTTCCTGAATTGGGGGCGGTATCGGTTCATTATGTGCCTTCAGGCTTTCCAAATATCCGGTGATAGCCTCTTGAATGTTTCGTATGGCTTCTTCTCTCGTTCGTCCCTGCGATATACATCCAGGCAAGGCCGGCACCTCGGCAACAAACATCCCATCTTCGTCTTGTTCAATTAAAACCCGGTATTTCATCACGCTCATCACGCTCGCTCCTCACCACGCAAACCCTAATCTCCAATCTCTAATCCCCAATCCCCATCCTCTTCACCCGCATCTCATACTCCTCCCGAAAATGCCGGATGCTGCTGCGCACCGGGCTGAGGGAGAATTCGCCCAGCAGACAGAAGCAATTGCCGTCCATCTGGTCGGCGATGCTCAGGAGCAGGTCCACGTCGTCGGGGCGGGCATGCCCGTCGCGCAGACGGTGGTACACGTCTTCCATCCAATAGGTCCCTTCGCGGCAGGGACTACACTTGCCGCAGCTTTCGTGCTTGAAGAAGTGCACCATTTTGCTGGCGGCCCAGACCATATCCACCGTCTCGTCCATCACGATGAACGAAGCCGAGCCGAGCATGGAGCCGGCCGCCTGCACCGATTCGTAGTCGAGGGGCAGGTCCAGCTTGTCGCCGGGCAGGATGGGCGCCGAGGCGCCGGCGGGCAGAATCGCCTTGACCTTTCGGCCGCCCGGCACGCCGCCGCCGCACTCCTCGATGAGATAGCGCAGCGGTGTGCCCAAAGGCAATTCGTAGTTGCCGGGACGGACCACGTGCCCGCTCAGGCAGAAGATTTTCGTCCCGGTGCTCTTCTCGGTGCCGAACTGGCGGTACCACTCCGCGCCGTGGCGCACGATGGGCGGCACGTTGGTCAGCGTTTCCACGTTGTTGACCACCGTCGGCTTGCCGTAGAGCCCCACCTGGGCGGGGAAAGGGGGACGGTTGCGGGGCTGGCCCAGTTTGCCTTCCAGGCTGCTGAGCAACGCCGTCTCCTCGCCGCAGATGTAGGCTCCGGCCCCCAGGTGGGTGTACACGTCCAGCGAAAAATCGGTGCCCAGGATGTTCTCCCCCAGGAAGCCCTGCTCGTAGGCCTGGTCAATGGCCTGTTGCAGGCCACGGAAGGGTCCCCGGAACTCTCCACGCCCGTAGATGTAGGCGGCTTCCGCGCCCACGGCGTAGGCGCACAGGGCAATCCCCTCGAGGACCTGGTGCGGGTTGCCCTCGATGAGTTCGCGGTCCTTGAAGGTCCCCGGCTCGCTCTCGTCGGCGTTGACCACGATGTAGACGGGTTTGACATCCTTGGGGATGAAGGACCACTTGACGCCGGCCGGAAAGCCGGCCCCACCGCGTCCACGCAGGCCGGAAGCCTTCACCACGTCGGTCACCTCGCCGGGCTGCATCTCGTTCAGCGCCTTGCGCAGCGCGTCGTAGCCGCCGTGGGCGGTGTAGACGTGAATGTCTCGGATGTTGGGGATGTCACGGTGTCGCAGCAAAACGTGTTCTTGTAGCAGGCTCATCGGTATAGTTCCCTATAGGCTCCCCGCCGCTGTATCACTCTATACAATCGAATCTCTTTCCGTTTCGGATAAACCCAATACAAAACCCGAAACGGTCCGACGCGATATTTGCAAAGCTTCTCCAGCCCCTTTGGCGGGTTGGTCAGTCGTTGATGACGGATGCTATCGGCATATTTACCCAACCACTTCACTTTCTTCAAGATCCGTCGGACATCCTCCTGCGGAAGTTCGGCCACCGATCGTTCAAATTCAGGAGTAACGATCAGCTTATAGCTCACCTTCTAACCCCAACTCGCGGACCAGCTCCTCAAAAGGGCGCACATCTTCCGCTAGGTCCTGTTCGCGGGCCCGGCGCAGACTGGCAAGTATTTCTGGGTCTTCCAAGATTTCACGATCCTCGGCTTCCTCGGCAATTCTGAGCATCTCGATAAACAAGTCTATATCTACCAGCACAGCTTTGGGAGTGTCACCTTCGTATACGATAGGAAAGCCTCGTGCTGTGAGTTCGCCAGTCTTGTCTTGCAAAGCGGTTTTTCTGCTCATCTCTCAACTTCCTGATACATACTACGGGGCAGTTTATAGCAAGTGGGCATTCCCCTTCGATGCAAAGCTACTGGTCGCTTTATCGCCGATGTCAGCCTTCAGGGCCAGAACCTTCTCTCTCATAGACCAGTTGCCCCCTCGCCTGCACACGCCGGGCAAAAGGCGTGCCGGGAACGAGATCACGCAGGTCCACCGTCCAGTCCGGCATCGCCTTCTCCAGGTCGCGCCAGAGAGCGAAATACTCGGCAGGACCGACACCTTCCACGGCGATGTCCACGTCCGAATCATCCCGGAACGCACCAGGGCGTACCACCGAACCGAACAGGTAGACACGGCGCACCGTCGGGTAGTCGGGCAAAAGGGAAGCGATGGCGTTTTGGGCTGCTCTCAGAGCCGCCTGCCGCCGACGCTCCCGCTCGGCCCGTCGCTTCTCTTCCCGCGCTATGAACGACCGGCGGCAGGCAGCCAGGTCCACGTTGAATCGCTCCTGGACCGGGGCGGCGCTCATCATCCAGCAGTTACTCCCTCTGTGCTTTTCTCTCGCAATTCGGCGATGATGGCGTCTATCTTCTCGTCGGTCAGGTGCTCGTGATATTCCAGGTTGATCTGGGCCACGGGGGCCTTGTCGCAGGCGGCGACGCAGACCACCTCTTCCACGGTGAATAGCCCATCCTCGGTGGTGCCCCCTTCGGGCGGCAGCCCCTGCCGCCGACACAGGCGGCGATAAAAGTCGTCGGCGCCGCGCAGGGCGCAGGGCAGGTCGGTGCAGACCTGGATGAGATATTTGCCGGTCGGCTCTTTGCGCAGCAGAGTGTAAAAGCCGACGATGGCGTGCACCTCGGTGACGGTCATATCCAGCGCCTGAGCCACGTCGCGGATGTCGTCGTCGGTCAGGTAATTTTTCTCACGCTGAGCGATGTACAACGCCGACAACACCGCCGACCGTTTGTCGGGATATTTTTTCAGGATGTCGTCCAATTCTCGTCGATCTGCCTGGGATAGCACGCTATCTCTCCATAACAATGTTTCACAAACGTATTTTCGATTTATAGAACGCGGACCAACGCAGACAAACGCGGATGTAAAAATTCAAAAATTCGAGTGGCTACGTTAACGTTTCGTCTTGATCCAAGATCACTCAGAGACCCAGGTCATAGTTGGTGATATACCTTCTTGAAGAAGGCGTGAAGTATCTTGGAGGTGATGTCGCTGTGTTTGAGTTTAGGACCGTCCATTAAAGTTCATCATAAAGAGAGCAGCGATCATCCGCGTTTGTCTGCGGTCCTCCGCGTCCTGTTTTGAGTAGGGAGCGCGGACGAACGCGGGAACACATCACCGATCCACCTCTCCCAGCACGATGTCAATCGAGCCGATGAGGGTCACCAGGTCTGAGAGCAGGTGTCCCTGGGCCAGCAGGTTGGTCGCCTGCAGGTTGACAAAAGAAGGGCCGCGCACCCGCAGCCGATAGGGGATGGCGCTGCCATCGCTGACCAGGTAAAAGCCCAAAACGCCCTTGGGATTCTCGGCCATCCCATACACTTCGCCGACTGGCGGCTTGTAGCCTTCGGTGTATAGCTTGAAGTGGTGGATGAGGGATTCCATCGAACGGTCTATCTCCTCGCGGGGGGGTGGGGCCACTTTCCGGTCGTCGGTGCGGACGGGACCACCGGGCAGCCGGTTGATGGCCTGCTCGACGATGCGCAAGCTTTGCTCCATCTCGCGCAGACGCACCAGGTAGCGGGCGTAGCTGTCGGACTCGGTGGCGGTAGGAATGTCGAAGTCAAAATGGTCATAGCTGGAATAAGGCTGCGCTTTGCGCAGATCAAAGGAGATGCCGGCCGCCCGCAACATCGGCCCGGTGACGCCCAGCGCAATGGCGTCGTCGGCTTTGAGCACCCCAATCCCCTTCAGCCGCGACAGCCAGATGGGATTGTCGGTGAGCATCGCCTCGTATTCTTTAAGGTATCCTCGAAAGTCGCGCACAAAAGCCCGCACCGCGTCGGGGAAGGCTCCGGGGATGTCGCGCCGCAGCCCCCCGACGCTCATGCCGGTGGTGGTCAGCCGTGCACCACAGAACATCTCGAAGATGTCCAGGATTCTTTCCCGCTCGCGCAGACAATACATCAACAGGCTGTGGATGGTGCCGCTCACGTCGTGGGCGTGGGTCGCCAGCCAGAAGAGGTGGCTGGCGATGCGCTGCAATTCGGCCAGGATGACGCGGATGTACTGGGCCCGGGGCGGGACTTCCACCCCCAGCAGCTTCTCGACGGTGAGGACATAGGCCAGGTTGTTGTTCATCCCGGCCAGATAGTCCATCCGGTCGGTGTAGGGGATGAACTTTTCGTAGCGTCTGTTTTCGCCCGTCTTCTCGAAGCCCGAATGCAGGTAGCCAATATCGGGATTGGCGCTGACAATACGCTCGCCCTCCAGCTCCACCGCCAATCGGAGGACGCCGTGGGTGGCCGGGTGCTGCGGCCCCATGTTGATGACCAGGTGGGTCTCCGAGTCCACACCTTCTGGCAACTCGCTGGGGTAGGATGGTCCTTCCATAGTTTGCCTGCCCAGGTGGGCAAAGCGCGGGTCCTCGCGGTCGGCGGTGAAGTAGACCGGCTCGCCTCCCAGTGGATAATCTTTGCGCAGTGGATGTCCCACCCAGTTATCGGGCATCAGGATGCGCCGCAGCCAGGGATGCCCGGCGAACTCAATCCCCATCAAATCGTAGGCTTCGCGTTCGTGCCAGTTGGCGGCAGGCCAGACCTCGGTGACGCTGGGGCACTCTGGCATCTCGGTCGCGTCATCCCACGGCAGCGGGACTTTCAGCCGGACGCGGTGGTTTTTGGGGATGGAATACAGCTCGTAGACGGTGGCAAAGCGTGGTTCAATCCCCAGGTCGCGCCGGTCCACGCTGGTCAGGTCTACCAGCAAGTTATATTGCAGGTCGGGGTCGTCGCGCAAAAAGCGAGCGGCGTCGAGCAACGTCTCGCGGCTGAGGGTGACGACGGCGTCTCCGCGAAACTCGCTCACGTCTTGCACAGCGTCGGGGAATTGGGTTTTGAGTTTTTCGATCGTTGGATTGTTCATACCCGCTCGCCCAGCTTTTCTTGCTTTTGAACTTTTTCCTGCAGCAAGGTGAGGGCATAAAAGAGAGCTTCTGGTCGAGGAGGGCAGCCCGGCACGTACACGTCTACCGGGATGAGCCTGTCCACACCCTGGACAATGGCGTAATTGTTAAAGGGCCCTCCCACCGACGAGCAATCGCCCATAGCGATGACCCACTTGGGATAGGGCATTTGCTCGTACAGTCGTTTTACCACGGGAGCCATTTTGTTGCTCACCCGGCCGGAGACAATCATCAAGTCGGATTGGCGGGGAGACCCGCGGAAGACCTCGGCGCCGAAGCGGGAGATGTCGAAGCGAGACGCGCCAGAGGCCATCATCTCAATGGCGCAGCAGGCCAGGCCAAAGGTCAGCGGCCACAGTGAATACTTCCGGCCCCAGTTGACGGCCAGTTCGAGGGTGGTGGTGATAATCCCAAAACTTCCGGTTTTGCTCTCGACTTGCCCCATAAATCCTTACTCCCACTCCAAAGCGCCTTTTTTCCACACGTAGATGTATCCAACCAGCAGGATCAAGATAAACACCCCCATTTCGATCAGGCCAAAGAGTTTGAGCCGACGAAAGAGCACAGCCCAGGGGTAGAAGAAGATCACTTCCAGGTCGAAGAGGATGAAAAGCATGGAGACTTTGAAATAATGCACCGGCACTTTACGCCAGGCATCACCGTAGGGGATTTTGCCAGACTCGTACGTTTCTAGTTTGGTGGATGAAGGACGGTGAGGGCCCAGGAGCGCCGGGACAGTCAATGCAATCACACCAAAAAGGCCGGCAACGACAAAGAACACAAGGATGGGCAGGTAGTCAATTGGCATACGAGCAGTGCTCCTCGAATGCTTTCCGCGTGGTCACAGCGGAAGAAGATGAAACGCGTTAAGTTTATCACAACCCATAGGCTTTGTCAAGGAAAATCAGACCCTCTGGATATTATTTGGATGTGTTTCATCTCAGTTGGAGTGCGGAATTTATTCCGTTTTTTGAGCCGTTGGCAGAATGAATTCTACACTCCGGCTTGCGAAGGTTGCCGACAGACGGGTTTCGGAAACTTCAGAGGCGAATAGTTACCAAACACCAGTCTCACGTCCTCACAAACAGTCCAACGGATTCGATGTGATACGTCTGGGGAAAGAGGTCCAGGGGTTGCACTTCGACCAGGCGGTAGCCGGCGGCAGCCAGGGCTTTGGCATCGCGGGCCAGGATGGCGGGGTCACAGGCCACGTAGACCAGCCGCGCCGGTCGCAGTGACACAATCCCCTCTATTACGTTGGGACCGCAGCCATTGCGGGGAGGATCGGCGATGACGGCGTGGACCGGCTCATCGAGGGCTGCCAGAACTTTCGCCACGTCGCCCTCGACCACGTGGGCGTTGTCCAGGCCGGCGACCTCCACGTTGAAATGGGCGTCGTCCACAGCGCTGGGGTGGACCTCCACGGCGATCACCTGGCCCACGTGTCCGGCCATCGCCAGGCTGAAGAGTCCCACGCCGCAATACAGGTCGAGCAACGTCTCATAGGGGCGAAGCGACAGGTAGTCGGCAACCGTATCTACCAGTGCCTCTGCGCCGGCGGTGTTCACCTGAAAAAAGCTCCCTGCCGACACCCGATACCTGTGACCGGCGACTTGCTCGAACAGGTGAGCGCAGCCCACCAGAGTGACGGGGGTGCCGTCGCTCAACATCAGCACGCACGACACAGGGCGGTCTACCATCAACTCGAAAGGCTCATCGTTGGTTGTTTCAAAAATCACCATTTGCTGACCGGTGTTGACGCCGGCCCGCAGCGACAGCCGTTCCAGGTCTTCAATTTCGATGTCCAATTCGTCGAAGAGATCGGCCACCAGTGGATGCATAATGGGGCACTCGTCAATCGGTTCCACCCGCCGACTGTCGGCGGTCACGTAGCCGAGCCCCCCAGGGGAAGCGTGCAATTGCACGTGATTGCGATAGTTCCACGGCTCGCCCACCGCCCGCGTGGGATGAACGGGCACGTCGGTCAGCCCGGCCAATCGGGCCAGTTGATTACGCACCACGTCGGTTTTGTGGGCAAGCTGGGCGGAATATCGGATGTGCTGCCACTGGCATCCGCCGCAGGCATTGGGGCCAAAGTGCGGGCAGGAGGGTGTCACCCGGTCGGGTGAAGGCTCGACCACTTCGAGCAGGCGTGCCCGGGCCCAGCGCTTTTTGCTCGCCTCTATTTCTACCGTCACGGTCTCGCCGGGCAAGGCATAGGGCACAAAGAGGACCTTGCCCTGGTAACGTCCCATCGCCGGACCGCCGTGGGCCATTTGCGTCAGCTTGAGTGTAAGCATAGTACAATCTCGCTATTGCTCTCCGGCGGGCTGTCTTGTATGATAGACATGGCGAATTTTAGGTTCAAAGACCGTACCCTGTCACAAGCTGAGTTCAGCGGTCCTCTCCCGGATTATCTTGCATAGAAAGGAGGTGAGAGGCATGGTGTTTCTGCCCCAAGAAGAGGGCCAGGGACTAGTGGAGTATGCGCTGATCCTGATTATGGTGGCAATTGTGGTTATTGCCATCCTGATGCTCCTGGGCCCCATCGTCGGAAATGTGTTCAGCAACCTGGTAAGCTTTTTACAAACTGTCTAACTTTCATTGCGTGATCTAATCATCTGTTTATATTGGAGCCCCACCTAATTACAGGTGGGGCTTCAACGTTATTAGAGTTGTTCCCTTTTAAGCAAAAGCAGGTGACAGTCACTTGAACTGGCGCAAAAAACGGGGTGATTTTTCAAATTGGACTTTGGGTTTACTTTTCGTCTTTCACTTTGCTGCTGATGGTCAGATAAGCCAGGGCTTCGTCTTGCTCTCCGTTCATCACAATCTCCAGGAAGCGGCCCCTGGAAGCGGCCGGCACGTCGATCACTTTGACGTAGTCTGCGTAGGGGGCATCGGCCGGCAACAGTTCGGGGAGCACGTTGGGCGCGTTGTCCAAGAACGCCCGGTTGAAAACTACCCCCTGGTCGTTGGGATATAACGGCAAAGGATAAATTTGAGCTTCTACCAGGTCTTGAAAGAAGTGCGTGCCATAGGAGACTTCCGGCGTCTCGCCATCTTTCCCCATCGCAATTTCGACCAGCACCCGGGTGTTGTAGATGTCGGCGTAAGTCACTTTCACTCCCAGATCGATGTTGGAACTACCCCAGCGACCCGGTCCCATGAGGATAAACTGTTCACCCTCAAACCGCTTGTTAAGCCGGCCGATGATACGGCCAATTTCAAGCTTAACCGACCGCTCGGTGATGCGACTGTACGCTTCGGGGTCAACGTAAACGATGTAGCGAACGTTAGAAACAACGCCATGCGGCACGAGCTTGTGCGCCGAGAAGAGTTTGTCGCTCTCGGGCACATCTTCCGGGAGTAGCATGTCCTCCTCCCACTCCTGGCTGATGAGAGGACGGCATTGAAGCAGGTGAAAATTGTACTTCGGGTGAGGGCGTTCGGCCAGGATGTCAACGGCAAATTCTACGTCTACCGGGACCTGGTAGTATTTTTCCAACGTTTTGAGAATAGCCCTCACCGCCGACACAAAGGCCGTGTCTTTCACCAGCCCCTCAAAGGTGAGCACCATCGCGTTGGGGTCCAGGTCGCCGCCCAGGGAGAAAATAGGCTGCACGTAATCTCCCTTGTCCAAAGAAGCGAGCAACCGAATGCCCGGATAATCGGCCGAGATAACCTCCGCGACGGGCATCGTCTTCATTCGATTTTCGGCCAGATCGATCAAATCCACGAAGTGTTGCGAATATTTTCTGATTTCTTTGGCGCTCTTTTCTGGGCGAAGCTGCGGATGACTCAAAGCCACCATGCGCGGGTAATCGTTGGCCACCCGGTCCACGGCACGAGTTCCCAGGCCCCACACCATTCGCAAGAAACCGTCCTCACGACGAATCTTGCGATTCCAACGAAACGGGTTCCGGCTGAAGGCCACGCCGGCCACTGTTGGGAAATGGTAATTACG
This sequence comes from Chloroflexota bacterium, assembly GCA_024276515.1. Classification (GTDB taxonomy): domain Bacteria; phylum Chloroflexota; class Anaerolineae; order 4572-78; family NAK82; genus JAJRXB01. The sequence continues at coordinate 16,118 of JAJRXB010000058.1, read as the reverse complement.
GAACCGTCTTCCCTCCACTTTTTGAATCAAGACGGCCATTCGCTCGTCGTAGTCCAGGAGTCCTTTTTGCCGACGGTAGAGCAAAGCACTGGGGTTGTGCACACTGGCGTAAACGCACTTGATCGCCTCAGCCAGCGCCACCAAATTCTCATCCAGCGTACCCTGGTTAGGGCAGAAAAAGCTATCGTATTTGCCTGCGAACGAGCTGCCGAAGTTATCCTCGAGCAGGCTGGACGAGCGCACGATCAGCGGAGTCTGCCCCAATTCGGCCAGCAGGTCTCGCAGGCGAGCAAGCACTCCCTCCGGAAAGCGACCGCTGGTAAACGCCTCGACGACCTGGGGATACTCGGCGACAATTTCATCGTGAGATTTGTATTTTTGATTGTGAAAGTCGTGCAGCCTGTTCAGTTGGTGAAATTCGTAAAAAACGTCGGCGCCGATGAAGTACGAGTCGGGGATGCTGATGGGGCATTTGAGGTCGTCGATGTCGCCCTCTTTCAGCGCGTGCTGCAAGATTTTGTAGGCAAGCATCATGCCGGCGGCCTTGCCACCGATCTTGCCGCGACCAATTCGCCGCCGACGAATCTCTTTCAGGTCGGCGATGGTGAAAAAGTTTTTGGCAATGCCGATGAACGCCAGTTGATCGCTGATCATACCTTTGATCAGCACCACGATGATCTCTCGCAGGTGGTGTTGGACTTTGGCCTTCTCCCCAGGCGGATAGGACTCGTACTCTTCGGCCTTGGCAAACAACATATCCCAGGGAGCAAGCTCTGGGTTAAAGGTCAGAATAACTTCTTTATCGGGTGTGCGGCCCTGGAGCACAGATTGCACAATTTCCTCAAATAGGGAATGGGGCAGATTGTAGGCGAAATAAAAGTCGGTGAGATAGTCTCGAATCTGCTGGACTCGTTCCAGCCACACCTCCGGCGATTCCTGCACGTATGGATCTTCCAGCCCTTCCCGAAATTGTGAACGAACCGCCTTTTCTCGCACCTCCTGCTCAAAGACATCGGGGGCGATGATCCGACGCGAAAAGAGCTCCTGCCGCATACGCTCTCGGATCGTTCTGGCCAGGATGGGGTAGCGGGTGATTTCCAGATAAATTTCTAAAGCTTTGGGCATAGTTCTTATATCATCAATCAAAGGTCAACCCTCCCCGGCCGGCAGCGAAGAGCCCAGGAGCGCAGTCGGGGGTGGTGAGGAGAGATGTTGTCAGACAGTTTGGCGAAAGAGGGTGGGTTAGAAGATGTGCTCTTAACCTGCCACCCGGAACTTCTGGTGTATGACCAGTGTGATGATTACATGATAAACCACTCATCGCATCTCGTCAAACGGGCTGGCGGGCAAGGGTGTATTTCTGTTTTATGGCAAGTTAAGCGCGTTAGAATCACTGAGGCCGCTGAATACGCTGAATGGCCCAGGAGGCCCCCGGATGAATCAACTCGTTTTGAACACTCCTATTTCACTTTTGGATTTGGAACGAGATGAATTGGTTTCGGCGCAGCAATTGGGAGATGCCGCTCGACTTGATGGGGAGCACCCGGGCGTTGGTGAAATAGTCAAAGTCAAAGGCGGTGCGCTGGTCTGCGGCGAGGTTGGGCACCGGCATCAGCCGGGCGCCCAGGGGTTTGTTCAACATCACGGCCACCGTTGCCACGTCAAGCAGGATGCCGGCCAGCTCGTCAACGCCCACGTCGCCCGGCAACGGCACGGTGTCGAGGCCGGTCCCACACACGGTCGAATAGAGCAGCAGGCTATCAATGTCATACGACCGGTCGTCGGCGCGGGCGGCCAACACGCTGTCTTCCAGCACCGGGAACATCAAACCCGAGTAGCCACAGCGTGGATAATCCACCTGGCGCAGACAGTCGGTGATGAAGGCAACGCCAAACAACGTGCCCGAACCGCCAAATCGGTCGACCCCCAGCCGCTCGATGGCGGCGCCGATGCTGGTCGCCTGGTTGGGATAGGGGGCCAGGGAGAAGTCAATGCCGCCGAAGTGGAGGTGGTGCTCGTCCACCAGCCGGTCGGCCACGGCCATAAGCCGGGCGGCGGCGGACTCAAAGGCGTCTATCAGATTGTGGCGCGCCTCGTCCAACGTGCGGGCGTGGCGGAAGGCGGCAACGGCCAGGTCGGCCGCTTCGGTGGCGAAGGCGAACCGGGAGGGACCGCCGTCGTGATAGGCCGCCGGGAAGAAGGGGGAGCCAGGGGGACAATTGGCCAGAACCGCAAAGCGCAAGGTGCCAAAGCCCTGGGGCGTGGTTTGGGCAACCTCACGGATCACCTCGGCGCTGGCCTGAATGGCCGCCAGGTTGATGCCTCGTTTGGCCGAGGCCAGGGCCACCGTGACGAACACCCGCTCGGTGTGGCCCAGCACGTCGGGCACGCGGTAGACGGGCGAGAGCAGCGCGTTCGGTTCGTCTACCAACGCCGGGCCGATGGAAACGTAATCGATGCCCTGGTCGGCGCAGCTCGCCTCCAGGATTTGAGCCATCTCAACCACCTGAATGGCGGTGGGGTCGCCCAAAACGTCGGGGAAAGGGGGCGTGGCCAGGCGGGTGGTTTGGGTTTCCAGGCCGGCATCCTCGAGCATCTGGCGCGCCGACTTGAGGAAACGGCCAATGGCGACGGTGCTCCCCTCGTCGAAGGGATAGGTCATCGGGACGAAGCAGGTAACGGAGCGAACTTTCATTTGAAGTTTAGTATACCCGACTTTGGCCCGCCGGGCAACCCGTTTGGTGGCCGGGTTGCTTCGTGGTAAAATTGGTCCGCATAATATTTACCGCCCCCTGTCCGGTAAACACATACAATTTGACAACGGAGTATTTATGGTACGGCGCGATGACAAAGATTCTGGCGATTGAAACCTCGTGCGACGAGACGGCAGCGGCAGTGATAGAGAACGGGCAGCACATCCGCTCGAACGTGGTCGCCTCGCAAATTGACATCCACCGGCGATATGGGGGCATCTTCCCCGAGATTGCCTCTCGCCAGCACATCCTGGCGCTGACTACGGTGGTTCAAGATGCAATGACTCAGGCTGGCGCCGACTGGAACGACCTGGACGCGGTGGCCGTGACCCACGGGCCGGGACTGGCGGGTAGCCTGTTGGTGGGGGTGAACGCCGCCAAAGGAATGGCCCTGGCCCTGGACTTGCCGTTGATCGGCGTCAACCATTTGGAGGGACACCTCTACTCCAACTGGCTCAAAACCGACGACGAAACGCCGGTCCCCCGGTTTCCCTCCGTCTGTCTTATCGTCTCCGGCGGGCACACCGAACTGGTGCTCATCCGGGGACACCTGGATTACGAGGTGCTGGGCCGTACCCTGGACGACGCAGCGGGGGAGGCGTTTGACAAGGTGGCCCGGCTGATGGGACTGGGCTACCCCGGCGGGCCAGCCATCCAACGAGCAGCCCAAGAGGGCAACCCGACTGCCTTCGATCTGCCCCGTGCCCGGCTGCGCGGCACCCTTGATTTCAGCTTCTCCGGCCTCAAGACGGCCGTCCTGCGCATTGTGCAACGCTACACCGACAAGATTCAGTCGCCGGCCGACACTGCGGTGGTCCAATTGCCCCTGCGTTCGCTGCCGGTAGCCCACCTGGCCGCCAGCTTTCAGATGGCCGTGGTTGACGTGTTGGTTGAAAAGACCTGTCAGGCGGCGGAACGATTCGACGCCGCCGAGATCCTCATCTCCGGAGGGGTCAGCGCCAACACGGTCCTGCGCCGCGAGATGATCGCCCGCGCCGACCGTCCGGTGCGGGTTCCCCCCCTCTTCCTCTGCACCGACAACGCCGCCATGATCGGCGCCGTCGCCCACCACCGGTTCCTGGCCGGCCAGTTCGCCGACCTGGACCTGGATGTGATACCCAATCTGCGATTGGGGTAGGGAGGTCAATGGCTGATGGCAAACGGCCAGGGCCGGAGGCTGGCAGCCAATGACCATCTGTCCTTACGTTATCGGCTGTCTGTCAAAACTTCCCCTGGCGTTTTCCTCCCACGTTCAGTCCGATCAAAGTCACTGTCGAAGCTCACCACAGTCAGATTGTACTTCTCGGCAGCCAGGTATTGGTAAGCATCGTCGAAATCCAGGTTGAACCTCCGGGCTCTGTCGGTAACGCTTTGCATATCCTCCACCGAAAGCCGCACCAGACGAACACCGCCGCTGATCAACAGGTCATCCACAAGCCTGGTGAAAGCGCTGTGCATCCCTCGTCGCAACAGGATCAGGCCTATCGAGTGCAGCGAAAAATCGGAGAGATACAGGTTCTCCGAAGGAATGCGGCTTAGAAATTGCTTCGCCTGCTCAGCGCTCTCCTGAGAGAGAAGTATCTCCAGAAGAATATTGCTGTCAACGAGATACATCAGCACCACCTTCCGTTGACGGTTCCGTAAGTGACTCCTCTCTCCACTCAAGAATCTTGTGCTGGAGTTCGACGGAAGTGTAGTTGCCTCTCAAATCCTTCAAAGCCCCCTCCCAGTCGAATTTGAACTTGGCTTCAGGTGTTCGCCTATGTTTCGCCAGAAGAAACTCCACGAAATCTTCTACTTCCTGTTGAAGCTCAGGGGGCAATTCCTTGATCATGTCCGAAATTGCTTTCATAGTTTAACCTCCTGGCAGGTTCACTCGTCTCTATCGACCTCTCACCCAGCGATCAACGCCCGCAGCCGGGCCAGGTTCTCCACGTCCTCGTGCATATCCTTCGATTTGGGCGTCTCCAGCAGCATCGGAATCTCCCGGAAGCGCGGATCGTTCAGGATGTGACGAAAGCCCTCCAATCCCACAAACCCTTCGCCAATGTGCGCGTGCCGGTCCCGACGACTGCCCAGGTCTTGCTTCGAGTCGTTGAAATGGAAGACCGTCAGGCGGTCCAGCCCGATGATCTCGTCGAATTGACGGAATACCTCGGCGTAACCTTCGGGCGTGCGGAAATCGTAACCGGCAGCCAGGGTGTGACAGGTATCGTAGCAAACGGCCAGCCGGTCGCTTGCCTCCGTCCCCGCGATCATCGCCGCCAACTGTTCAAAGCGGTAGCCCAGATTGGTCCCCTGGCCGGCGGTGGTCTCCAGGGTGATCTTCACCCGGGCGTCGGGCAGGCGGTCGTGGGCGACGTTCAGCGCCTCGACGACCCGCGCAATGCCCGCCGCCTCGCCCGAGCCGACGTGGGAGCCGGGATGAATAACCAGGTAGGGGATGGCCAACACGTCGCAGCGTTCCATCTCAACGACGAGGGCGTCAATGGATTTGTGCCACAGCTCGTCGTCGGGCGTGGCCAGGTTGAGCAGATACGCGGCGTGGGCTACCACCGGGGTGATGCCCGTCTCCGCCTGCCGCCGATGATACCGCTCGACGGTCTTCTCCTTCAGCGGCGCTGCCCGCCACTGGTTGTTGTTTTTGGTAAAAATTTGCATCGCGTCGCAGCCGACCTGCTCACCCCGGTCGAAGGCCGTGTCTACGCCGCCGCTGATGGACATATGAGCACCCAATCGCATGCCGAATCACCCCTTTGTATCCTGCTTGGTAGATGTAAGTATACCACTCTTCTGCATTTTTCGCCCCTCAATAGAATGGTTCCCTTTTAAGCAACAACCAGGTGACCGGCACTCAATCATCTGCTAGCAAGGCTCTTTTTTGCCATAATGATGCTAGAAATGGCGACAAAAGTGCCGGTCACTTTATTCAGAAACAACTCTAATGGTCTCCTCAGTGCGCTCCACATAAAGTCGCGGGTGAGTGTCACCGACTGGTTTAACATTTACGCTAAATTTATCACCTTTTACCCAAACTTTACTGACTCTGTCCGGGGGGGGTGTTACAATTAAGGCAATCGCCCAGCGCAATGCGAAGGCTAAATCGGACCCAACCAGCCGGGATCAGCAGATCTGGAGATAAAGATGTGAAGAAAAAATCCCCCAATCTCCCAATCCCGGCCAAGAAACAGGCTTAATCAACCAGATCGGCACAAATGGATAGCTGTGAGTTATGAGTGATGAACGAGAAAATACTCTACATCGAGGACAATGGGGTGAACCGAAGGCTGGTCCGCCGCATTTTGGAACGAGAGGGCTACGTCGTCATCGAAGCCGCGGACGGGCTCTCAGGCGTTCAAGCCGCGCTGACCGAGCACCCAGACTTGATCCTGATGGACATCAACCTGCCCGGACTGGACGGTTACGAAGCGGCTACCCGGCTCAAAAGTGAGCCCGCCCTGGCCGACACGCCGATAGTCGCACTGACGGCCAACGTGACGCCGGGCGACCGCGAGCGGTCCCTCGTTTCGGGCTGCGATGGTTACATCCCCAAGCCCATCGACCCTGCCAACTTCGTGCTGCAGGTCCGGGCTTTTTTGAGAGGCGAGCGAGAGTCGATTGATGAAAGCCTCGCCAATTATTATCTGCGCGAATATCGAGACAAGCTGGTGAACCGGCTGCAAGCCAAGATCGAAGAACTGACCCGGCTAAACGCCGAGTTGGAGCAAAGGGTGGAGGAGCGCACGCGCGAACTGGAAGAGACTCAGGCCCGGTTGGTGAGGGTGGAGAAGGAACAAGCCATCATCGAACTGGCCGGCGCCGTCGCCCACGAATTGCGTCAGCCCCAGACGGTCATCGCCGGGCTGGTCGGCCTGATCCTGTCCGACAATTACGACCAGAGCCAGTTGCAACACGACCTGCAGACCATCGTCGAACAGGTGAAAGAGATGTCACAACTGATAGATGCGATGACAGAGCTGGCCTCGTACGAGACCAAAACCTACCCCGGCGATATCCGCATCGTAGATTTGGAGAAGTCGGCCCAGCAGAGCGACCAGCCGAGACACAATGGAATCGCTCCGTAGATACCACCCTGTAGGGGCGAGGCATTCCCAACGTCGGGTTTGCCAGGCCAGGCTCCGTCAACGGACGAGCGCTTTCATAGCGCAAGGCCTGGGCCGGAATGCCTCGCCCCTACCCAAAAACTTATGAAACAGACCACCTGGGAGGCTGATATGGAGGACCGCCCAATCAGGGTGTTGCTGGTTGAGGACGACGAGGCCGATTACACCCTCACCCGTGATCTACTCTCCGAAATCGAAAATGAGAGATTCAACCTGGAGTGGGTGACGACTTACGAAGGTGCTCTGGAAGCGATCCGACGCTGCCAGCACGACGTTTATCTGATTGACTACCATCTCAACAAACACAATGGGCTGAAACTTCTGCGCAAAGCGATTGAAACCGGCTGTCAAACGCCGATGATCTTGCTGACCGAGCAGGGGAATCACAAAATAAACGTCGAAGCGATACAGGCTGGGGCGGCAGATTCTCTGGTCAAGGATTGGATCGACGCGCCGTTGCTGGAGCGGTCCATTCGCCACGCCCTCGAGCGCCAACGGGCGGAGGAAACACTGAGGAAGCTGTCGAGCGCCGTTGAACAAACGGCAGACAACGTGATCATCACCGACAAAGAGGGTCTCATTGAATATACCAACCTGGCTTTTGAGAAACATACAGGCTACACAAGAGAAGAGGTGATCGGCAAAACGCCGAGGATACTCAAGTCGGGCAAACACGACGAAAGATTCTATCAGTCGCTCTGGAAAACGATCCTCGCCGGCAACGTCTTTCGGGCCGTACTCATCAACAAGAAGAAGGATGGGACGCTGTATTATGAGGAAAAGACCATCACCCCCGTTAAAGACGCGCAGGGAAACATCACCCATTTCGTCTCTACGGGCAAAGACATCACCGAGCGAGTGCAGGCAGAGGCAAAACTCAGACGGCTGAAAGAGTTCAACGAAGGTATCGTCCAGAACACGACCGAAGGCATCGTGGTGGAAGATTCCGAGGGACACCTCATCTTCGTCAACTCGGCCGCAGCGACGATGCTGGGCTACGCGCCCGAGGAGCTGATAGGCCAACATTGGACGGTCATCATTCCGCCCGATCAGCGCCCCGTCATCCAGGCGGCCAACGAACGGCGCGCGCGGGGCGAAGCCGACCGTTACGAGGTCGAACTGCTGTGCAAGGACAACAGCCGGCTACCCGTGCTGGTCAGCGGCAGCCCCCGATTTGAGGATGGACACTTCAGCGGCACCCTGGCCGTCTTCACCGACATCACCGAGCGGGTGCAGGCCGAGAAAGCCCTTAAAACCTACGCGCGCCAGCAGACAGCTCTGCTCCAACTCAGCTCCGACCTGGGCGCCGAACTCGACGAGGCGTACATTTGTCAGACGGTCGTGCGCGGATTGCGCGAGACCCTGGGCTACGACAACCTGGGCCTGTTTCTGGTAGACAAAGCCACCGGCGAGCGCGTGTTGTGTGCCGGCATCGGCTGGCCCGATGCCCCGCCCCACTGGCGTATCCCCCCCGGCCACGGGCTGAGCGAGCAGGCGATCCTGGACGGGCGACTCCACTACACCCCCGACGTGACACGCGATCCCCGCTACGTCCCCGGCCTCAACAGCGGGGCCGAAGTAGACGTACCACTCCAGATCGGCGACGAGGTGATCGGCGTGCTGGTAGTCGAGAGCAAGCAGCCCAACGCCTTCGATGAAGGTGATTTTGCGCTGCTGACCGCCGTCGCCAACCAGGTCGCCATCGCCCTGCACCGGGCGCGGGAACATCAGGCGGTGAAAGAGGCCGAAGCCCGCTACCGGGGCCTGTTCGACGGCGTCCCCGTCGGACTCTACCGCACCACGCCAACGGGGCAATTTCTGGACGCCAACCCCGCTTTGGTGCACATGCTGGGCTACCCAGACCGGGAAACCTTGATGGCAACCAACGTGGGCGACATATACGTGGACCCCAGGGAGCGCGCGCAATGGCGGACCATCGTGGAGCGGGAGGGAACCGTCCGGGATTACGAAGCCCGGCTCCGCCAGCGCGACGGAACGGTCATCTGGGTGCAGGACACGGCGCGGGCCGTCCGGGACGACGATGGTCGGATACTCTACTTCGAAGGCAGCCTGAAGAACGTCACCCAGCACAAGCAGGCCCAAGAGGCGTTGCAAAAGGCCAAAGACGAACTGGAAAAGCAAAACGCCCGCCTGAAAGCCCTCTACCGCGTCGGCCAGATGGTCAACTCCACCCTGGAGCCCGACGACATCCTGGATCGCCTGACCGACGAAGCGATGCGCGTCACCCGCGCCAGCCACGGCCAGGTGTTGGTGGTGCGGGAGGAAATCGGCTGCTTCGAGCGGCGCTCGTTGCGCGGCTTTTCCCCGGAAGAGGCAGAACGAGCCCGAACCATCCCCTTGCCCCTGGACCAGGGAATCAACGGCCAGGCGTATATGACCCACCAGCCCGTCCGCATAGACGATGTGCAGGCCGAACCCGAGTATTTCTCTCTGCTCCCCACCACCCGCACCGAGATAGCCATCCCCATCATCCGGGACGGGCAGGTCTTGGGCAACCTGGACCTGCAAAGCCCCGAGGTGGACGCTTTTTGCAACGTGGACATAGAGTATCTGAACGCCCTGGCCGACCAGGCGGCGATTGCCCTGGCAAACGCCTGGCTTTACGCCGAAACCCAAAGGCGATTGAAAGAGCAAATTGCGCTCCGAGAAGCGGGCAACGTCATCTACTCCGCCCTCGACCTGGAAACCGTGTTGACTCGCATCGCCGAACAGATGGGCCAGGCCATCGACGCCACCAGCGCCTACATCTGCGACTACGACCCAGAAACGACAGCGTCCACCGTGTTGGCCGAGTACATCGGCCCCAACGCCTGCGCCCAGGAACGAATATCCGACCTGGGCACCGTTCACACATACAACGACCTTGAGTTCCGGCAGTCCTTGCAGGCCAATCGCCCCGAAGTCTCTCACGTGGACGACCCCGACCTGAATGAATCCGAACGAACTCACATGCAGCAATACGGGGCTCAAACGGTGCTGTACGTCCCGTTGCACGTCAGGGGCGAGGTCATTGGCTTCGCCGAGCTGTGGGAGAGCCGGCAGCGACGGGAGTTTACGCCTGAAGAGGTTGTTCTGTGCCAGGGCATAGCGCAGCAGGCGGCCATCGCCATCCAGAACGCCCGGCTGTTCGACAAAACTCGTCGCCAGGCCGAACAGATCGAGGCATTGCATCGGATCTCGCAAGACCTGATCGCCCTGCGGGACCTGGACACACTGCTGCACCAGATCGTCGAGCAGGCGATCCAGTTTCTGGGCGGAGAGGGTGGCGGCATATACCTGTACCAGCCTGAGCGAGACGTGTTGGAATGGGTGGTGGCGGTTGGAGAAGAGGCAACGGCCTCGGAAGTCTCCCTCTGCCGGGGAGAGGGACTCTCTGGAAAAGTGTGGGAAACGGGCGAGCCGCTGATCGTAGACGATTATGGACGCTGGCCCGGCAGAACGCCAAAGTGGGGCAGGCTTTCGGCCTCCATCATCGGTGTGCCGATCCAGCGGGGCGACGAATTTTTGGGCGTGCTCAACATCCGGGCAAACCCCGGCCGGGGCGCCTTCACCCCCGAAGACGCCGCGCTGCTGTCACGATTTGCCACTATGGTCGCCGTCGCCATCCGCAACGCCCAATTATACCAACAGGCCCAGCAAGAAATCGCCGAGCGGATGCGGGCAGAGGAGGCACTGGCAGCCGCCAACGCCGAACTCAGGCAAGCCGTGCAAAAGGCCAACGAACTGGCCGTGACCGCCCAGGCCGCCGTCCGGGCCAAGAGCGAGTTCCTGGCCAATATGAGCCACGAGATCCGCACACCGCTGAACGCCGTCATCGGCATGACCGGAATCTTGCTCGACACCGACCTGACCCCCGAGCAACGCGATTACGTGGAGACCATCCGCAGCAGCGGAGACGCCCTGCTGGCGCTCATCAACGACATTCTGGACTTTTCTAAAATGGAGGCCGGCAAATTGGAACTGGAACAACACCCCTTCGACCTGCGAGCCTGCATCGAAGAGGCCCTGGACTTGCTGGCCCCCAAGGCGGCGGAAAAAGGGCTTGAGATGGTTTACTTTGTTGACGACCAAACGCCCGACTCGGTGACAGGCGACGTCACCCGGCTGCGCCAGATTCTGGTGAATCTGCTGAGCAACGCCGTCAAGTTCACCGAGCAAGGAGAGGTGGTCGTCTCGGTGACGTCGCGCCGGTTGGCAGACAAGCGATACGAGATACACTTCGCCGTCAAAGACACAGGCATCGGAATCCCCCAGGAGCGGATGGACCGGCTATTCCAATCCTTCAGTCAGGTAGACGCCTCGACGACTCGACGGTATGGCGGCACTGGCCTGGGGTTGGTCATCAGCAAGCGGCTGAGCGAGTTGATGGGGGGCACGATGTGGGTGGAAAGCGAGGTCGGCCACGGCTCCACCTTCCATTTCACCATCCTGGCCGAATCTGCGCCGTGCTGCGGGCGCGTCAACCTGCGTGGTCTCCAGCCGCAGGTGGCCGGCAAGCGTCTTTTGATCGTGGACGACAACGCCACCAACCGCCGCATCCTCACGTTGCAAACCCGGTCCTGGGGCATGCTCCCCCGGGACGCCGCCTCCGGCCCCGAAGCGCTGGAGTGGATTCGGCAGGGCGAGCCGTTCGACATAGCCATCCTGGACATGCAAATGCCGGAGATGGACGGCCTGACCCTGGCGGCAGAGATTCGCAAACACCGCGACTCCCAGACTCTGCCGCTGGTGATGTTGACCTCCCTGGGCCAACGAGAAGAGATCTCCCAGGCCGCGGCAGGCGATTTCGCCGCCATCCTGACCAAACCGATCAAATCCTCCCAGCTCTACGAGGCGTTGGTCGGCGTTCTCACCGGGCAGCAAACCCCGGTCCGAGAGCCTGCAACTCGGCCCCGGATTGACCCCCAGGTGGGTGAACGCCATCCCCTGCGCATCCTCCTGGCCGAAGACAACGCCGTCAACCAAAAGGTGGCCCTGCGACTTTTGAAGAAGATGGGCTATCGGGCGGACGTGGCAGCCAACGGGCTGGAGGTGTTGGAAGCGCTGGAACGGCAACCCTACGACGTGGTGCTGATGGACGTGCAAATGCCGGAAATGGACGGGCTGGAAGCCAGCCGTCGCATCTGTGAGCGGTGGTCAGAGGGACAGCGACCGCGGATCATCGCCATGACGGCCAGCGCCATGCAAGGGGACCGGGAACGATGCCTCGCCGCCGGGATGGACGACTACATCAGCAAACCGGTGCGGGTAGAAGAGTTGATAAACGCGCTGAGGCGATGTCAACCTGCCCCGCAGAAGTCGAACAAAAACGGAGCCTCCGGTCAATCCGCCGACCTGAATCAGCACGCCCCGGCCGCACCGGTGATTGATCACAAGGTGCTGGACCAGCTTCGAGAGATGTTGGAAGAAGACGCGCCGGGGGTGGTGGAAGAGCTAATCGAGATTTTCCTGGACGACACGCCCAGACTGTTGGCGAAGCTGCGGCAGGCAATGGCGAGCGAAGATACGAAAGGGGTCGCCCTGGCGGCGCACACCCTCAAGTCGAGCAGCGCCCACCTGGGGGCGATGACCCTTTCTGCCCTGTGCGAGGAATTGGAGGCCACCGGCCAGGCCGGCTCGATGGAAGGGGTAGCAGAGAAAGTGGCGCAGGTCGAGGCCGAATACGAAAGAGTCAAAACCGCGCTGGAAGTAATAGCGTCGAGGTAGTACCGAACGAGAGACGACGTGAACAGAGCAAAGAGATTTTGGAACGACCTGAGCATACGCCACAAGATGACGTTTGGCCTCGTAATCGCTATTTTAGCGCCAATGCTGGCCCTCAGCCTCACCACCCGCCGCGACCAGGAGAGGGCCAACCACATTCTGGTGGCGCAAGAGGAATCCATTTTGCTGGAGCAGGTGCGAACCGCCGCCCAGGAGAGCGTGGCCGGGCGAGTGCTCCTCATCGATCAGAAATTCGACACCATCGAAGATGAACTGAGAGATTTGCAATCCTTCGCCGCCTACCTCTACGCCAACCCTCAGGCCTTTGGCCGCTATCCGTATCCCAGCCACTACGAACGCCATCCTACCCTGGGATTTTATTGGACTCCCCAAGACGAGGGCAACTCAACCCTCTTCGTCAGCAGCCGCACCGCCATCACGCCCCAATTTCTGGAAGAGCAGGTTTACCTCAGCGAACACCTGGATCCGTTGCTCAAGGCAATATACGAACACAACGACAACGTCGTTTCGGTTTACATCAACACCGAGCAAAACCTCAATCGCCTCTATCCCTGGTACAACGTAGAAGAAGTCATCGACGAAGAGCTGCTGCCCCCCGACTACGACATTCACGATCCCGATTTTGTGTTTTACTGGCTGGCCACCGCCGAACACAACCCGGAGGGTGACGTGGTGTGGACAGACGTTTACCTGGACCCGGTGGGGCGTGGGTGGATGGTCAGCGGCGTGGCCCCTGTTTACCTCCCCGACGGCCAATTGGTGGGGGTGGTAGGCGTAGACGTGACCATAGATCAATTGATCACCAACGTGCTGGAAGCACATTTTCAGGAGACGAACGGCTACGCCTTTCTCCTCGGACCGTCGGGGCAGGTCATCGCCGTGCCCGAACGGGGCAAAACCGACCTGGGCTGGGAGGACGGGGAGGCTCCCAGCGACCTGAATTTGCTGACAGGTCCGCAAACAGCCTGGCGGGGAATAGCGGCCCAGATGATCGAAGGCGAGACCGGGCAGGCGACCATCCAACTGGGAGCAGAGGAAAAGTACGTCTTTTTTGCGCCGGTGCCGGCAACCGATTGGAGCCTGGGGCTGGTGATCCCGGCGGCAGAAGCAGCGACGAAGGTTCAGAGCATCTCCACCCAACTGGAGGACTTGCGTCAGCAACACGGTCGGAACATAATCTTGTCTATCGTTCTGGGCGCTGCCATCGTGTTGCTGCTGACCCAGGTCACCGCGCGCCGGGTACTTGGACCGTTGAGCCAGGCGACGCAAACCGCCCTGGCCATCGCCGACGGCCGGTTGAACGAACTGCTGCCTGTGAAGGGCAACGACGAACTGGGCACTCTGGCGCGCGCCTTCAACCGGATGAGCCAATCACTGCAAGATCGGGAGGAGAAACTGGCAGACCAGCACCGAGAACTGGAAGCCACCAACGAGACCCTGCATCAAGTGAACCAACGTCTGCTGGCTTTGCAAGAGGCGAGCACCTGGATTTCTGGCTCCCTCAGCCTCGACGACGTGTTGCTACGCATCACCGAAAGCGCCAGGATCGCCTTTGGTGGGCACGTGGCCCGGGTGTGGATAGTCAATCCCGACGACAACACCCTCGAGAGCACCGTCGTCCCCGACACGTTCAAACTGCCCCCCGACCGTCTCGCCCGCACCTTCAGCCCCAACGCCGACGTCACCCGGCTGCCCATCGAGCCCGGTCGTCACCTGTTGACCGACGTGCTGCTGAGCCGCCAGCCTCTCTTCGTAGCCGATATGGAAGCGGCCGATATTCCGCCTGCCTATGCGCCCGAGTGGCGGGGGAGCCAAAAGGCGATGGGCGCGCGGGGGATAGCGCTGGTGCCATTGATGGCCCAGGGGGAGGCGGTCGGGCTGATGGGCATTGCCCGCTCGGCGAAAGCCGAAGTTACCCCGGAGGAGCGCAACCTGTTGATGGCCTTCGCCAGCCACGCCGGCATCGCCATTCAAAACGCCCACCTCTTTGAAAACTTACGACGCAAAGTACGCGAGTTGAGCGGACTGAACCAGATCGTCGCCGCCGTCACCTCTACCCTGAATCTGGACCAGCTTCTCGGCGTGGCGGCTGAGCAAATAGTCCGGCTGTTTGGGATAGGACACTGCGGCGTGGGCCTGTTCAACGAAGATTACACAGCGCTGCACATCGTGGCCGAGTACCCCGTCCGAGACGCCCTCGGCACGCTGATGCCCACCCATCAATTACCCACCGTCCAGGGCATCGTCACCCGCCGGGAGCCGATTGTCATCGACGACGTTCTCACCGACGAGCGGGTCGCGCCCGTGCGGGACTTGTTCATCTCGCTGGGGATACGTTCGATGCTGCTTGTGCCCCTCATTGCCAAAGACCGGATCCTGGGCTCTATTGGCCTCGACGCCACCGATCAGCCTCACACCTTCACCCCCGACGAGGTCGCGCTCGCTCAAACGGTTGCCGGCCAGGTAGCCATCGCCATCGAAAATGCCCGCCTGTACGAACAAGAACGGCAAATGGTGGAGCAACTACGCGAAGTAGACCGGCTCAAGAGTGAATTTATGGCCAACATGAGCCACGAACTGCGTACTCCGTTGAATGCCATCATCGGCTTCTCCGCCATGCTGCTGGATGATCTCGGCGACATGCTGAGCGAGGAACAGCAAGATGATCTTGAGGCCATCAACGAATCCGGATACCACCTGCTGAATCTCATCAACGACGTGCTCGATCTGGCGAAGATTGAAGCCGGTCGTATGGAGTTGTCAAAGGAAACGCTGGACCTGCGCGAGGTCGTGAACAACGCCATGACGACAGCCCAGGCCCTCATCGGTCAGAAGCCGGTGACGATAGTCATCCAATTACCGCCCAACCTGCCGCCGCTGGTCGCCGACCACACACGCCTGCAACAGGTCATCCTGAACCTGGTGAGCAACGCCATCAAGTTCACCGAGAAAGGGACGATCACCCTGCAAGCGACCGTCCAGGATGGAGAGATAGTCATCAGCGTGTCCGACACGGGGATTGGCATCGCAGCGGAGGACCTGCCCATCATCTTCGAGGAGTTCCGCCAGGTAGATGGTTCGTCGCACCGCCGATACGGGGGTACAGGGCTGGGCCTGCCCATCACCAAGAAACTGGTCGAGATGCACGGCGGTCGCATCTGGGTAGAGAGTCAGGTCGGCGTTGGCAGCACCTTTTACGTCGCCTTGCCCCTTCACCTGGAACCCGAGGCCGAGGCCGAGGCCGATCGTTCCAATGCAGATCCAACGTAGCCCCTGCTTTTGAAACCGTGGTGTAGTAGTTACGACGTAAGCGTTCACCCCCTCCACCCCCACCCCAACCCTCCCCCTCGTAGGTGGCTTATCATTACCCACATCTCGCCTTGCTGACGCCCGCCCCGAGCTTAAGCTCAGGGCTAATAGCCCAAGCACGTTGAAACGTGCTGTCTTTGCCCAGAATCGGGGGAGGAGCAGTCGGCTTGAGCCGACTTTAGCTATT